>CAJAYO010000485.1 GCA_903948415.1 uncultured Opitutia bacterium
CGAGGGCGTCGGGGTGGCGGAAACGCGGTCAGACCAGGCCGGCGACCTCGGCGATGGCGCGGAGCCCGGCGAGGGGCGAGCGCGAGCGGAGGGGAGGGTGGCCGGATCCTGGCGGGAACCTGGCCGGAACCCGGCGGGACGGTTCGGGGACGATTCGAGAACGATTCGAGGACGGTTCGAGGGCGTCGGGGTGGCGGAAACGCGGTCAGACCAGGCCGGCGACCTCGGCGATGGCGCGGAGCCCGGCGAGGGGCGAGCGCGAGCGGAGGGGGAGGGGCCGGATCCTGGCGGGAACCTGGCCGGAACCTGGCCGGAACCTGGCGGGACGGTTCGGGGACGATTCGAGGACGATTCGAGGGCGTCGGGGCGGCGGAAGAACGCGTTGGGGGTGCCGTTCCCGCGGCGGCCCCTCTTCCGATCGATGGGGTGCTTGTGTCCAATTTTTCTCCGAGCGTAAAAAGGGCCGAATGGGCGCCGTCAGTTTTTTCGCATCCGGCCGGACTGGCGTCGGGTTTTGTCGCCTATTTCTTCGCCTCGGCGCGCTCGCCCGCTTGGAACCAACGGTAGAAACTCACGGCGAAAGCGGTCAGCGCGACGGCCATCCCGGCTGTTTTCATCATGACCCCGGCCAGCAATTGATCGGCCGCGGCGGTGAAGTCGGGGAAGAGCCGCGGGGCGTATTCGTAGGTCGGGTAGAGGATGTCGCCGGAGAAGGTGATGTAGGCGAAGACCGGCGTCATGGCGATGAGCACGGCGACCAGGTAGAGCATTTGCGCGCCGTAGCCGAGCGGTGGGAAGGTGCGGGACGGGCTGAGCAGCGGCCACCAGTAAAGCAGGGCGGCGCCAAAGAATGTGACGTGTTCGCCCACGTGGATGAGTTTGTCCTGAAGGGCCCAGTCGTAGAGCGTCGGCGCGTGCCACACGCTGATGACGAGGGTGTAGATGGTGGCGCAGCAGAGGGGGTGGGTGAGCAGGCGCCCGGGTCCGCGCAGACCGGGGTGCGCGAGCACCGCATCGACCATCCAGGGCGGGAGGCCGAGGAGGAATAAGATCGCGGCGGGATAGACCAGCAATTGGTGCTGGAGCATGTGGGCGCTGAAGAGAAAGCGTTCGCCGATTTGGTCGAGCGGCGAGCCGACGGCGAGGTAGAAAACGACGAGGCTGCCGTAGAACCACCAGGCTTGGGCACGCGGGAACGGGGTATCGGCCGGCAGCGGGGTTCCGCGGGCATTGGACGCCGCGATGAGCCGGGCGCGCAGGGGGCCGGCCAGCACCGCCCAGAGCCAACCGGCGAGGACCAACCCGCCGATGAGGTAGGGTTCGTTGTGCCAGTGGGTCCAGTCGATCATGGAAAAAAGAAAGGCGGCCCAAAGGCCGCCGGGTTCGCCAAAAAATAGGGTCCAGACGGGCCGCGCTCAGGTCGGCAACGGGATGCTGGCCTCCGCGGCAAACAGCGTGAGGAGGGCCCACATCGTGCCGCCGGCGAGGACGAGACCGATGAAAAACAGAATCGTGCAGAACGGTTTGTCCCACCGCAGGTGCATGAAGTAAAAGATGACGAACAGGAACTTCACGGTGGAGAGGACGACGAGCATCGTGACGATCAGCCACTTCGCCATGGGCAGGTAAATGCCGATGATTTCGACGCCGGTGATGACCGCGAGGAGCATCGCGATCTGGACGTAGATTTGGTATTTGCTGACGTCGTGCGAGGGATCGTGCGCGGCGGCGGGGGCGTGAGAGGCGGAGGCGCTCATGGAGGGATCGGGACGGATTATTTCAGATACTCGAGCAGGTAGACGGCGGTGAAGATTACGATCCACACGATGTCGACGAAGTGCCAGTAAAGGCCCATCGACTCGACGTCGATGGCGTGTTTCTCGTTGAAGTCCACCGCGCCGGAGGTGCGGGCGAAGCCGACCAAAATTCCGATGCTGACGAGGGTTCCGGCGACGGCGAGGAACTCCGCCTTGAAGAAGTGGCCGATGGCGGCGCCGAAGGACGGCTCGACTTGGAGCGCATGCACGAGGCCGAGGGTGGCCTTGAGGGAGAGGAGGAGGGCGGCGAGCAGCACGGCGACGTGGATCAGGTTTTTGCCAAACCAGGGGCGGTCGGAAGCGGCGGGTTTAAACGAGCGCACATACATCAGGCAGAGCCAGAGAACACCGATCGCCACGTGACAGCCGTGGGTGCCGGTCAACGTGTAGAAGGTGGTTCCGAGGAGGCTGTTCGAGAGCGTCATCTTCTTCTCCACCACGAAGTGCTGGAACTCATAGACCTGACATCCGAGGAAGATCATGCCGAAGAGGATCGTGGCGAGCAGCGACCAGCGGCAGCTCTTCACGTTGTTCTTCTGGATCGCGGTGACGGCGAGGGCCATCATCAGCGACGACATGAGGAGGATGAAGGTCGAGAACGACGTGAGTTCGAGGCTGAAGATGCTCTTCGGGTCGAGACCACCGGCCGGCGGGTGCAGGCGGTAGATGAGGTGACTTGAAATCAGCGTCGCGAAGAACATGCAGTCCGACGCGAGGAAGGCCCACATGATGAGCTTCTTGTTCGGAATGCCAGTCGAAGTGCTGGGATCGTGGTGGTGGTCAATGGTGCCGGCGTGGCTGCTCATGTGCGGAAGTGAAAAGGAAAGGGAGAGGGAAGGTGCGGAGGGCGGCGCGGGAGCGCAGATCAGTGCTTGGCGGGTGGCGCGGATTTCTCGTCGACGGGATTGCCGTGTTCGTCGAGGTGCAGGTGGTAGCCGGCGTTGCCCTCGATGGACCAGAAATAGATGCCGATGAACGTCACGAAGCCGCCGAAGAGGACGGTGCCCAGTTTGGCGTGAATGCCGGGGGTCCAATTGGATTCGAAGTAGGTGGCGCCGACGCCCACAATGAGCAGGCCGACGCTGGCGACGAAGGGCCAGATGGATTGGTTGGGCATGTGGATGCCGCCGTGCTCGGCCTCGACCTTGGCGTGTTCCGCCTGCTCTTTGGCGATTTCGGCGCGGTGATGCTTTTCGTACCAATACGCATCGCGGGCGTGGACCGTCGGGATGACGCGGAAGTTATATTCGGGCGGCGGATTTGGCAGGCTCCACTCCAAGGTGCGGGCGTCCCATGGGTCTTTGGACACTTTCTTACCCTTGAAGAACGTGTAGGTCATGACGGCGAAGTAAGTGAACATGCCGATGCCGAGGACGAAGGCGCCGATCGAGGCGATGAAATTGGGGGTGTTCCAGCCCATGTTGGCGTCGTAGGTGAACGTGCGCCGGGGCATCCCGTTCAGCCCGAGGAAATGCATGGGGAAGAAGGTGACGTTGAAGCCGATGAAAATCAGCCAGAACGAGAGTTTGCCCCAGAACTCGCTGACTTGGCGGCCGAACATCAACGGGAACCAATAGTGGATGCCGGCGAGGAGACCGAAGATCGAACCGCCGATCAGCACGTAGTGGAAGTGAGCGATGACGAAATAACTGTCCTGTTGTTGCGCGTCGGCGGGAGCGGCCGAGTGCATGACGCCGGAGAAGCCGCCGATCATGAACATCCAGACGAAGCCGAGCGCGAACATCATGGGCGTGCGCATCATCAGGCGCCCGTTCCAGAGGGTGCCGATCCAGTTGAACATCTTCACGCCCGTGGGGACGGCGATGCACATCGTGAGCAGGGAAAACGCGGCGGTGGCGACGGCGCCCATGCCGGTGGTGAACATGTGGTGACTCCAGACGGTGAAGCCGAGGAAGCCGATGGACGCACCGGAGAAAACGACGATCGGATAACCGTAGAGTGGCTTCCGGGAAAAGGTCGGGAGGATTTCCGAGACGATGCCCATCGCCGGCAGAATCAAAATGTAAACCTCGGGGTGGCCGAACACCCAGAACAAGTGTTGCCACAGGATGGGCATACCGCCGCCGGACACTTCGAAGAATACGGTCGAGAAATTACGATCCATCATCAGCATGACGAGGGCGATCGTGATGGCTGGGAACGAGAGGATCAGCAGGAAGGCCGTGAACAAGGTCATCCAGGTAAAGACGGGCAGGCGCATCATCGTCATGCCGGGAGCGCGCATGTTGATGATGGTGACGATGAAGTTCAGGGAGGCGGCGATCGAAGCGACGCCGAGGAGTTGCAGGCCCATGACCCAGTAGTCGATGGAGTGCTTCGGAATGTAGGTTTTGGAGGTGAGGGGGGCGTAGCCAAACCAGCCGCCATCGGGTGCGCCGTGGTTCGGGCCCGGGATGAACCAGCCGATGTTGAGGATGATGGCGCCGGCCACGAAGGTCCAGAGCGAGAAGGCATTCAGGCGGGGGAACGCGACGTCGCGCGCGCCGATTTGCAGCGGCATGATGAAGTTGAAGAACGCGGCCGACAGCGGCATCACGGCCAGGAAGATCATCGTCGTCCCGTGCATCGTGAACATCGTGTTGTATTGCTGCGCGGTGAGCACGGTGCCGTTCGGAACCATGAGCTGAGCGCGGATCAACAGCGCCTCAAAGCCGCCGACGATGAAGAAAATCAACGCGAAGAATCCGTAGAGGAAACCGATTTTCTTATGGTCCACCGTGGTGAGCCACATCAACAGACCGCTTTTGGCCGTGGGGGTCCACAGCAGTTTGGGCTGTGCCGAGGGTGCGTGATCCTGTTTCGAGAGAGGGGCGGATTGGGCCAAGTCCATGGTTGTAAAATTATTTCAGGCTTTCGAGGTAGGCCACGAGGGCGACTTCGTCTTCGGCGGTAAGTTGGATGCCGTCGATTTTCTTTCCGTAGTAGTCGGTGCGGGCGTAGCTGAGCGCCATCTTGTTGCCGGGTTTGACCGACTCGGGATTGCTGATCCAGCGGCGGAGCTGTTCGGAATTGTTCTCCAGGAGACCGCCGGCGATCGTCGTGCGGGCGCCCACGTGGGTGAGGTCGGGCCCGGTGACGCCCGCGGCGCCGTGGCCGCGAATGGCGTGGCAACCGAGGCAGGACTTGGCGGTGAACAGGGCCTTGCCCTTGGCGATCAGCGCCGCGTCTTCGCCTTTTTCGGGATTCTGCTTCTCGCGCCAGGAATCCAGCGGGGGACGGGAGGGCGTCGCCGCATATTTATCGGAGAAGCCGTATTCGTTCTTCTTGAAGGCACGGAGGGCGGCGAACTGGGGTTTCGGCGCACCGGCGACCGCCGGTTTCGGCGCAACGTCGCGGGCGGGGAGTTTTTGACCTTCCAGCCACTCGTTGAATTCCTTGGGGGCGAGAGCGACGACCCGGAAGCGCATGACGGCGTGGGAGTCGCCGCAATATTCGGCGCACTGGCCCCAGAAATAGCCGGGTTTGTCGGCTTGCACCCAGAGGTGGTTGGCGCGGTTCGGGATCATGTCGACCTTGCCGGCGAGCTTGGGAATCCAGAAGGAGTGGATGACATCCATCGTGCGCAGGTTGATGCGCACGGGGCGGTTCGCGGGAATCACGAGTTCGTTGCTGGTGACGAGGGAACCGGCGCCGTTGATCTGCTCGAGCGGATATTCGAATCGGAACCACCACTGCAGGCCGGTCGCGGTGACCTCGTAGGCCTCGCCCTTCTTGATGAGGGCATCGAGTTGGGGGCGGGTTTCACCGCCGGGAACGTCGTGGGTATACCAAATCGCATTGAGGGTCGGCACCGCAATGATCACGAGGGCGAAGACGGACGCGGCGATGAGGCCGATTTCGACCATCGGGTTGCCGTGGCTCTGCGGCGGGGGCTCGGCGTGCTCGTCGGCCTCGTTTTTGGCGCGGAACTTCCAGGTGGCGTAGGCCAACACGCCGCCGACCAAAACGAAAATCACGAGGGTCACCCAGACCGTCACCATGAAGACATCGAGTTGGGAGCGGGCGACCGGGCCGTCGACGACCATGGTCGATTGGTGGCCGTCCATGCGCCAGAAGTTAAGGTCGCAGCCCGTGAGCAGGGCAAGGCCGCCAATCGCGAGGGCCGCGCGGCCCCAATGGGCGGAGGTCGGGAGGAGGGAGGTCAATCGCATGGGTGCTGTCGTGGAAAAAGAGGGAGAGGCGGGGACGCCAAGGCGCAGGAGAGTTTGCGAACGCTTCGGCATTTCAAGCCATAATCCGCGTTTTTTGGTTCCGGGTGCGCATAAATTGTGATTGGGCGAGTGTGGGGAGTGGGCGGATATTAGCACGCGGTGCGGCGGGTTATTAGCGCCGCGGTCCGGGACATTAGCGGCGAAGCCATGTGTGCCTTCGAGTTTGCATGTTACGCGAGGGTCGCACAACTTCCGCGGCCCATGAAAATCCGACTCCCCCTCTGTCTCTCCCTTGCTGCGGTTGCTCTGTCTGGCTGTGGCCAGAAAGAAGCCGCTCCCGCTGCCACGACGGCGGCTGCTCCCGCCCCCGCGGCGGCGGCCCCGGCCGCTCCCGCGGCGGTGCGCGTGATTGAAATCACCGCGAACGACACGATGAAATACAATCTGACGACGATCGAGGCCAAGGCCGGCGAGACGATCAAGATTGTCCTCACCAACACCGGCACGTTGCCGAAAGAGGCGATGGGCCACAATCTGGTCGTCCTCAAGCCCGGTACCGACGGCGCTGCTTACTGTGCGGCCGCGATGACGGCGAAGGCCACGGAATATGTTCCGGAGTCGCTCAAGGATCAGGTCGTGGCGCACACGGCACTCCTCGGGCCCCGCAAGAGCGAGGAAATCATCCTCAAGGACCTCAAGGCCGGAGAGTATCCCTACGTTTGCTCTTTTCCCGCGCACTTCGCGGTCGGGATGAAGGGTGTCTTGATCGTCAAGTAATCGTCCGGGCTACGCGACGCGGCGTCGCGATGGCCGGAAATGCGCCGGGCCTGCGGGCCCGGCTTTTTTGTGTCCGGGTGGCGATAGTCGCGGAGGGAGGGACGGCGGTCGCGCGGGCGTGGGCGGGCGGCGGCAGCGGGAGCGTTTGCGGCGGGCATCAGACCGTCGGCCGAGGGAGCGAGGCGGTGGAGCGGACCAGCGGGGTGTTGCGGCAGGGCCCGACCAGGGCGCGGATCGAACCGGGGGCATTTTTAAAACCACGAGAATGCTCACGCCAAGGGGCGGACGGAGCATGGCGTCCCACCAGGGATGACCAAGGTATTTTATCCCGAGGTCCCGTCGGTTTCAGGCTTTGCCATTGGAGGTCCGCCCGGTGGGCGGGCCACCCGGCCACCGGCCGGGCCTACAGTCTAAAAAATAAAGGACTGAGATATTCCCCCCCGGGTGTGCGTTGGGCCGGGATTTTTCGGGCCCGGGGTGGGGGGCGGCTGCGGCGGGCGGGCAGGGCCGGTCGGTGGCAGACAACCGGCGGCAGAGGTGCGCGGGGCATTTTCCGGCAGCAACGGGGCTGCCGGGGTCAGTCGCGGCGCAGGGCGCGGTTCAGCGGGCCGCGGGCCACCACTGATAGAGTGAAAAATAGACGAGGACGCCGGTGATGCTGACGTAATACCAAATGGGAAACGTGTATTTGGCCCAGGCCTTGTGCCGCTCGAAATCGCCGCGGATCGCGAACAGAAACGTGCGGGGGACGAGGTA
>CAJAYO010000486.1 GCA_903948415.1 uncultured Opitutia bacterium
GCGAGGTGCGGCTCGAACGGTTGACGGCGCAGGTTGAGGGGCAGGCGGTGCGGGCCAGCGGGCGGGTGCCGGTGGGCGAGGGGAAGTGGCGGGGTTTTCTGGCGAGTCCGCTGGCGTGGCTGCGGGACGGGGCGGAGGGACGGCTGGAAGTGCCGGACGCGGACGTCGCGGCACTGGCGCGGTTTCTGCCGACGGTGGTGGCGCCGAAGGGACGATTGCAGCTGGACCTGAACGTCAAGGCCGGGGGCGTGAGTGGGGCGGTGAAGGTGCGGGACGCGGCGACGCGCCCGCTCGGGCCGCTCGGAGTGTTGCAGGAGATCAAGGCAGAGATGGCGCTTGCCGGACGGAAAATGGAGTTGCGGTCCGTGTCGGCGCAGAGTGGAGGTCAAACGGTGACCGTGAGCGGGACGGTCGAACTGCCGGAGGCGGCGGCGAAAACGGGCGGGGCGGAATGGACTGAGGGGGTGAAATTTGACGTGGCGTTGCGGGGGGAGAATTTGCCGTTCGTGCGGCAGACGGGCGTGTTGGTCCGCGGGGATCTGGATTTGACGCTGACGTCGCCGGCCGGGCAGCCGCCGCTGATCGCGGGGAAGGTGCGGTTGCGCGAAAGCCTGTTCTTGTCGGATATCCGAGCGTTGGTGCCGGGAGGAGCGCGCACGCGGGCGCGGACGCCGCCGTATTTCGCAGTGGAGGCCGCGCCCTACGAGGCGTGGCGACTCAACGTCGGGGTGGCGGGCGAGAAATTTTTGAAATTGCGCACGGCGTTGTTCAACGGCGTGGCGTCGGCGAATTTTCGGTTGGGCGGAACGCTGGGCGAGCCGACAGTACGAGGGGAAGCAACGATCGACGAGGGGGCGGTGAAACTGCCGTTCGCGACGTTTGTGGTGCAGGAGGGACGGGTGAGCCTGACGCCGGAGCAGGGGGCCGAGCCGCAGGTGTGGTTGGTGGGTACGGTGCGGCGGTTGAACTACGATTTGCGCATGGAGGCGAGCGGGCCGGCGTCGGCGCCGGCGCTGGTGTTCTCGTCCAGCCCGCCGCTGGAATCGGCGCAGGTGCTGCTCCTGGTGATGGCGGGCGAAGCGCCCCACGACGAGGTGAGTTACTCGGACCGGCAACGGGTGGCGCGGCTGGGGAGCTACTTGGGGCAAAGCCTGCTCGCCAGTTTTGGCGGCGAGAGCGAGGCGGGTGAACGGCTGAGTCTTTCGAGCGGCGAAAATATTTCGCGCCAGGGCCGCGAGACCTACGGGATCGAATACCGGCTGAGCGACCGCTGGTCGTTCGTCGGGGAATACGACGAGTTTGATGAGTTCAACGCGGGCTTGAAATGGCGCGTGTTCTCCAAGGGCGGAACGCGGGAGGAGCCGAAAAAATAATGGATCCGAACAACGAGAAACGAGGGAGCGTGGTCGGGGCGCTGTGGCGCGAAGGGCGGGCGATCGTGGGGCTCGCCGGCGGGTGTGCCGCGTTGCTGCTCGGCGGAATGCTGTCGAGTTGTTCGACTCCCGGCGGAGGCGAGAAACCCACGGCGGCGGCGACGTTGAACGTGGCGGGGATGGGGTGGTTCAGAGACCGTGAACTGCGGCTTTCGTTGGAACGTTTGCTTGGCAGCGCACGCGGCGAGGTGTTGCGGGCAAATGCCGTGGAGGATGCCCTGTTCCTGTTGATGTCCGCCGTGCAGGAGGAGGGATTTCTGCAGCCGACCGTCACCGTAGAATGCGTGGACGCGGGCGGGGCGAAGACGGAATTCGCGCTCGACGCGAGCATGGCGACGGCGGTGCCGCGGACGATGGCGGCCCGGGCGGTGAGCTTTCGGGTGAAGCCGGGCGTCCGGTTTTTTGTGAGCGGTGTGACCTTCGCGGGCTTGCACGCCGTGCCGGAGCGGACGGCCCGGAGTTTTTTCGTCGGCGACGCGGGTGTGTTTGCCGGCAAGGCAAGTCGGGCGCACACGCCGGCGCGACTGGCGCGGGGCTTGGATGGGTTGCAGGCGGAATTGCGGCAGCGTGGTTTCGCCGAGGCGGAGGTGCGCGCGGATCGCGTCGACGCCGACGGGCACACGGGTGCGGCTACGCTCGCTGTTGTGGTGACCGAGGGGCCGCGGTGGTGGGTGCGGGCGGTACGGGTGGAGGGGGGCGAGGGCACGGGAGTCGCGGCGGGTGGCCTGGAGCGATTTCTCGGCCAGCCGTGGACGAACGGATTGTCGCAGAGTGTAGCGGGCGATTTGAGGAAGGCGCTTTTTGCGCAGGGCTATGCCGACGCGACCGTGGCCGTGGGGCGCGAGGCGGCAAAGGCGGCGGATGGGAGCAAGGACGTCACGGTGACGGCACGGGTGCGGGCGGGGGATCCTGTGCGGCTCGGTCCGGTGCGGTTCGAAGGCGCGGAACGGGTGCGGGAGCAGGTGATGCGCCGCCGGGTGCAGGCGCAACCGGACGGACCGTTGAACCCGTTGGACATCGACCAGGCGCGCTTCCGGCTCGCGCGGCTCGGGGTGTTCGAAAAGGTGGACTTGCGGTATGAGCCCGTGGAAGGACCGGTGCGCAGCCCGGTGTTCACGGTGCGCGAGGGGCGGAGCCTGGAGACGAATTTGCTGTTCGGTTACGGAAGCTACGAGCAGCTGCGGGGCGCGGTGGAACTGCGGCAGTTCAATGTGTTCGGGCGGGCCCACCAGACGCGGCTGCAGTTGATCCAATCGATGAAGAGCACCCGGGGCGATTATTCTTACACGGTGCCGGAGCTGTTCGGCGAGTCGGTGGACGGGACGGCGAAAGTCTTCGGGCTGAAGCGGGACGAACTGTCGTTTCAGCGGCAGGAATACGGCGTGAACGCGGCGGTGAGCCTGCCGGTGCGTTGGCTCGGGGCGAACGCGACGGCGGGCTACACGTTTCAGGCGTTGAAAAACCGGGACAGCGAACTGGCTACGCGGGCGATCGACGACCCGCAGGTAACGGTGGCGAGTGTCGAGGCGGGCGTGACGCGCGACCGGCGGGACAATCCGTTGCGGCCGCGGCGGGGCTACCGGGCGTTTGCGCAGGTGGAGGCGGCGAGCCGGACGCTGGGCGGCGAGGCGGAGTTTCAGCGGTTCGAGTTGGCCGGAGCTTATCACACGCCTTGGGGCGGCGGGCGCTGGGTGCATGCGGCGCTGGCGCACGGCGTCATCACGACCTGGGGCACGGGCGACCGGCGACTGCCGGTCAACAAGCGTTTTTTTCCGGGTGGAGGCAGCAGCATCCGTGGCTACCGCGAGGGCGAAGCGTCGCCGCGCGGGGCGGGGGTGCGGTTCGTGGGCGCGAAGAGCTACACGCTCGCGAATCTGGAATTCGAACAGGCGCTGTCGGCGCAGTGGTCGGTCGTGGGGTTCGGCGACGCCTTGGCGACGGCGGCGGAGCTGCGGGACTATCCGCTGGCGGGCGAGCGGCTGTATGCGGCGGGGCTCGGCCTGCGCTACCAGACGCTGATCGGACCGGTGCGGGTGGAGTATGGACGGAATTTGAAACCGCGGCCGGGCGACCCGGGCGGGACATGGCAGGTCTCGGTGGGCGCGGCATTTTAGCGGCCGGGGGGGAAGGAGCAACGGCGACGGGACGGAAAAATCTTGTCGCCGCGGCGCGGGGAGGCGGCGTAGAGCTGGGGCTATGATTATCGCAGACCTCGCCAAGCTTCCTGGTGGCACTTTTCCCGCGCGTCGATGGGGCCGCGGCCTCGTCGGCCAGTTGGGCCAGCCGATCGCGGCCAAGGGTTTTTCGATGGGCTACTCGATCTTGGAGCCCAAGGGCGGGCAGGTGCCGTGGCACAACCAGGAGCAGGAAGAGGTTTATTTCATCGTGCAGGGCGAAGGAGAAATCTGCGTCGGCACCGAGCGCAGTCCGATCAAGGCGGGGCAGGCGGTCTTCATGCCGCCGACGCTGTTTCACCAGCTCACCAACACCGGCGACGAGCCGATGCACATGATCTATGTGTATTGTCCGGGCGGTGACGTGGCGCACTGGCGGCAGGAGCTGAACGGCACGCTGCCGAAGGCGGGCGAGGGGGCGATCCCGCCCCTGCCGGAGGGCGCGCAGCCGCAGTGCACGCTCGCGCCGGGCGCATGAGCGGGGTTCACGGCCGCCACGCACTCGGGGTGCGCCCGGTCTGGCGGCGAAACCAGCGGCTGAAGTAGTTGGGATCGTCGAAGCCGGCGCGGGCGGCGGCCTCAGCGACGGTCATCTTACCCTGCAGGGCGGCCTGCGCGGACTCAAGGCGGACGCGGTCGCGCAGGGCGCGGAGGCCGAGACCGGATTCGCGCTTCAGTTTTCGGGTGAGATGATCGGGATGATACCCGAGGTCGCGCGCGATTTTCCCGAACGAAGCGGGGGCGCGAACGTGGTCGCAGAGTTTTTCGAAAAGCGTGGGGACAGGCGGGGCGGCGACGGGCGAGTGGTCGAGGAGACGGGCCACGACGGCGAGGATCGCCGGATAGTCGGCCAGCGTAAGCCGGCCCTTGCGGGGAACGCGCGAGAGCAGCGCGTGGAGTTCGTTCAAGGTCGCGGGCGAGAGGGTGCGGTGGGCGGAGCGGACGCGGCCGGCGTCCTCGAGTTCGTAGTCGAGCACGAGACAGAGCGGGCGGCTGCGACCGGCGACGAAAGAGCCGTGGGGAACGTGCGGCGGGATGACGAAGAGGTCCCCGGCGCGGGCCCGGCGGCGCCGGCCGTTCACGGTCTGCACGCCTTCGCCGGAAAGGTAGAGAATCAACTGCGCGTAGGCGTGACCATGGGGGGCGACTTCGGCGTCGCGATGGCGGTTGAGCTGGAGTTTGCGCAGAACAAAATCCAAGGCGTGGATTTCGATTTTTTGGACGAGCAGTGGACTCCAGGCGAGCATGGGACGGAATCGTGCTAGCAAAAGTCGGAATGGTGCTAACGCAAGCGGCGGTTTCCGTGTAGAGTGTGTTTCGCCCCGCTGACCGGTCGGTCGAAAACCGGGGCACCCCTCCTTCTATGACCACGCACAAAGTCGGCATTATCATGAACGGCGTCACCGGACGCATGGGCACCAACCAGCATCTGCTGCGTTCCATCAAGGCTATCATCGATCAGGGCGGCATCAAACTCGGCGACGCCGAGGTGATCATGCCCGATCCGATTCTCATCGGTCGGAGCGAGTCGAAACTGGCGGCGCTCGCGGCCCGTGCCGGCGTGAAGCGTTACTCGACGAATCTCGACGCGGCGTTGGCCGATCCGGCGAACCAAATCTACTTCGACGCGACGCTGACGGGCCAGCGTCCGATCGGCGTGCGGAAAGCCATCGCCGCGGGCAAACACATCTATTGCGAAAAACCCTCGGCCACCTCGGCGGCCGAGGCGCTGGCGCTGGCGCGGGAGGTCACGGCGGCGGGACTCAAGAACGGCGTGGTGCAGGACAAACTTTGGCTGCCAGGGCTCCTGAAACTGAAATACCTGATCGATACCGGGTTTTTCGGCAAGATCCTCTCGGTGCGCGGCGAGTTCGGCTATTGGGTCTTCACCGGCGAGCACGAGAAACTGCAGCGCCCGTCGTGGAATTACCGCAAGGAGGAGGACGGCGGCATCATCGTCGATATGCTCTGCCACTGGCAGTACGTGATCCAGAATCTGTTCGGCGAAGTGAAATCGCTGACCTGCCTCGGTGCGACGCATCTCCCGCAGCGCTGGGACGAGGCGGGCAAGCCCTACAAGTGCACGGCCGACGACTCGGCGTATGCGACCTTCGAGTTGGTCAACGGCGTGATCTGCCACTTCAACTCCTCGTGGGACGTGCGCGTGCGCCGCGATGATTTGCTGACGTTGCAGGTCGACGGCACACACGGCTCGGCGGTGGCCGGGTTGCGCAACTGCACGGCCCAACACCTATCCGCGACGCCGCGTTGCACGTGGAATCCCGACATCGACAGCCCGATCAAATTCATGGACGGGTGGACGACGGTGCCGAATCAGGGCGAATACGACAACGCGTTCAAGGTGCAGTGGGAGCTCTTCCTGAAGCATGTGGTGAAGGGCGATCCGTTTCCGTGGAATTTGTTGGAGGGCGCCAAGGGCGTACAGCTCGCCGAACTCGGTCTTAAGTCGTGGGCCGAGCGCCGTTGGGTCGACGTGCCGAAGATCGGCTGACGCGGGATTTAGAATCCCTTCGCTTCATTTCCAAACGCGCGGTTTGCACTGGCAAACCCCGCGTTTTGCTTAGGTTGTCGGGCCGTTCGGGCCGACCCGAACACCTCCGGTATCGGAGGTTTTTCCCAACCGAAAAATCCACACTCCAGATGAATGCTCCCGTCCTCTTCGCCCTGCTCGGCAACGGCTCCTTTTTGTCGCCGGGTCTTTTCATGGTCCTGATTGTTCTCGTCATGGTGCTGTCGCTCTATGCGCAGTTTCGCGTGTCGAGCGTCTACAACCGAAACGCGAAAATCCTCTCGCGCGGAGGCATCACGGGTCGCGAAGCGGCCGAAGCCGTGATGGCGCGGGCGGGCATCGATGACGTGGAGATTACGTCGACCGACGGCCACCTGACCGACCATTACGACCCGATCAACAAGCGCCTCGTGCTCTCGGAGGAAAACTACCGGGGCACGAGTCTCGCGGCGCTCGGGGTGGCCGCCCACGAGGCGGGCCATGCGATCCAACACAAAGTGGGGTATTCGATGCTGCACTTCCGCATGGCGCTGGTGCCGGCGACGAACATCGTGACGCGCGTCATTCCGATTCTGATGGTGGCGAGTTTTTTTCTGGTGCGCGGCCTGACGGGCCTGCTCCTCGACGTCGCCATCATCTGCTACGCGGTGCTGGCCTTTTTCCAGTTCGTGACGCTGCCGGTGGAGTTCGATGCGAGCAAGCGGGCCAAGGTTCAACTTGTGGAACTCGGGATCGTCGGTCGCGATGAAATGCCCGGTGTGACCCAGACCCTGAATGCGGCGGCGCTCACTTATGTTGCGGCGTTCGTCAGTTCGCTCCTCTACCTGCTTTATTTGGTGTCGTCGCGGCGGGAGTGAGGGGAGCGAAGGTCGGGAGGTGAAAAGGGGGATAGGCCGGGCGGTCGTGGCGACCGCCCTTTTTTGTGCCGCTACCGCGCGGTGATCGGAGGCGGGGTGTCGCCGCTCATTTGATCAGCGTGGGCTTCGCTTCGATGGCGCTTTTTTCGCGGACGGCCAGGGCCTTGGGCATGGCGTCCATCAGCTGGAGGATGCGCTCGGGGTTGGAGGGGTGGGTAGAGAGAAAGGCGGGCTGGACAGGCTGATTGGCGGACTCCCCGTCGAGCTTCTCCAGCACTTTGACCGATTCCTCCGGGTTGTAGCCGGCGCGGGCCATATACATGAGGCCAATGTAGTCGGCCTCTTTCTCTTTCTTGCGGTCGAAGGCGAGCCCGCTGACGCCGGCCGTGAGGCCGTAAACGTTCATGAGGGCCTGGCTGGTGAGGACGTTGGCGCCGGAACCCATGAGGGCGACGCCGCCGACAAGTCCGCCGGTGTTGACCATCATTTCCTGGGAGAGCTGTTCGTGGATGTGCTTCGCCGTGACGTGCGCAATCTCGTGGGCGATCACCGAGGCAAGCTGGTCGTCGTTTTCGATGATCTTGTAGAGGCCGGAGAAGATGCCGACTTTGCCGCCGCCCATGGCAAACGCGTTGATCTGATGGGGTACCTCAAAGACGACGAATTCCCAGTCGGCGTCCGGCATGTCCCAAAAAACCACCTTGGCGATCCGGTCGCCGACGCGCTGGAGCTGGGCGATACGCTCCTTGTCGCGGGAGAGCGGGTAGCGGTGTTTCATCTCGTCGAAGGCGGCGATGCTCATTTTGGTGACTTCTTTCTCGTCGACCAAATTCATCGAGCGGCGACCGGTGACGGGCACCTCGTAGCAGCCGGCCAGCAAAAGCGTGGCGAGGGAAAGGGCGGAAGCGGCGAATCCGGCGGAGGATCTCATAGGGGGCGGAAGGGACGGGGAACGGCGCCGGAACGGTTAATCGGGTTCGGTGGGTTGGCAAGCGCGAGGCATGGTCAGGAAGTTTTCCGCGCCGGTTTGATTCAATGAAACACAAAGCCCTTTGCATTTTGGCATGAACAAAGCAGCGTCTGGATCGTCTTACCTCAGCGTTTGAATTTTCTACCGTTTGCGGTCACTCTCGCCCCCTCGTTCTCCCCAACCTCGTAAATGGCGCCAAGCGGCTCACCCAACCATGGCAGATGATACCGAAGCACCGACCGGCAAGAAGCGCCGGATTATTCATTGGAACCCCGAAGCCGGTCGGGAAACCGCGCAGCGTCGCTGGACTTGGAAGCGCGTCCTGTTGTGGACGGTGGGTGGCTTCTTCGGTCTGCTGCTGACCGCGGCGGTGGTCATCCGCGCGGCGAAGCTCGTGTTGGGGCCCGAAATTTTTCAATCGGGCGGATCGGTCGCGGCGAGCGCACCGACCCACGAGGACGCGAACACCGCTTTCGTCAGCCAGTCGAAGGCGGAGTTGGCGCGGGCGACCGCGGCGAAAGCGCTCAACGAATTGCGGCGGCTCCCGCAGGACCATCCCGTGCAGTTGCAGCGACTGATCCTGATCACCAAGTCATTCCAGGAAGCCGAGGGGCTGTTGGCCGCCCATGAGTGGGCCCGGGCGTTTTCGATGTTTGAGGTATTGAACACCGACATGGATGTCTTCAGCCGGAATGTGAAGGCCAAGCACGAAGCGCAGCAGGGTTACGATGCCATTTTGGTCAGAATCAAAGATCTGGAGCGGGCGCGCAGTCTGGCGCCGGGCGCGCTGGAAGCGGCGTTCGAAGACGCCGGTGCAGGGCGAAAACTGCTCGAGGATGGGAATTTTTTGGGGGCGAAAAAAATCTTCGACGAGGGATTTGCCGAGCTGAAGAAAGCGGAAGTGGCGTTGGCCACCAAGGTGCAGGAGAGTCTGTTGAAAGGTCAGCAGGCGTTGACCAAGGGCCAGCGTGAGACCGCCCAGTCCGCCTTTACGGCGGCGCTGGCCATGGCGCCGGGCAATGAAATCGCCGTGCAGGGGCTGAAGCGGGCGGAGTATACCGATCGTGTTTTCGCGCTGCTGCTCCAAGGCGAGGCTTTGGAGAAACAGGGGCAATATGCGCAGGCCGCCGAGTCCTACCAAAAGGCGTTCGCGCTGGACGGCTTTTCCGCCGCGGCCCAGGCCGGGCAAGCGCGGGCGGGCCGGCTGGAAAAAGAAACGAGATTTGCGGCCGCGTTCACGGCGGCGCAGGCGGCGATCCAGCGGCGCGAGTGGGCCAACGCGATGAAAGAATGCCAGAATGCCCTGAAGGTTTACCCGCAGAAGACCGAAGTGCAGGCGATGTTGCGGTCGGCGCGGGAGAACGAGCACCGTGATGCGGTGCAGAAGGCGCTGAAGAAAGGTTACGCCTATGAAAACCAGCATCAGTGGAAAGAGGCGCGCGACGCCTATGCGGAGACGCTCAAGCTGGAACCGGATCAAGCCGACGCGAAGGAGGCCTACATCCACTGCGGGACGATGATCCGTACCCTGTTCGAATACGACCGCCTCATCGAGAGCGCGAAGCAATTGACGAACAATTCCGAATTTCAGGCCGCGATCCAGGTCTTCAGCCGGGCGATGGCGATCAAGCCCGGTTATCCGTTGCCCAACGACGATACC
>CAJAYO010000487.1 GCA_903948415.1 uncultured Opitutia bacterium
CGCAAAAAATGTGGCTGCGCCAGTCCAATTCCCTTTTCTCGCGCCATGGGCTCCGAAAAATCTACGCGTCGGGTGACGCTGCGGCGGCATGACGGGCCGGGTGCGGGCGCGTGCGCGGACGACACGGTCGCGGCGGAGGAGCCGTTGGAGATCCGCGTGGGCGGGCGGAGTGTGGCGGTGGTGATGCGCACGCCGGGGCACGACCGGGAGCTGGCGGCGGGATTTTTGGTGACCGAGGGGATTCTGCGGCGGCGCGAGGAGGTGCTGGACATGGTGTATTGCGGCGGCGAGGCACAGGAGCCGGCGGAGAACGTGCTCGATGTGGTGCTGGCGCCCGGGGTCGCGGTGGACTGGTCGCGGCTCACGCGGAATGTGTTCACCTCGTCGAGCTGCGGGATGTGCAGCAAGGCGAGCATCGCGGCGGTCCGGGGGCAGTTTCCGGGGATCGCGGAGCCGTTGGTGGCGCGGCGCGCGGTGCTGGCGGCGCTGCCGGAGCGGTTGCGGGCGGCGCAGGCGGGCTTTGCGGCGACGGGCGGGCTGCATGCGAGCGGGTTGTTCGCAGCCGACGGCACGCTGGTGGTGGTGCGCGAGGACGTGGGGCGGCACAACGCCCTCGACAAGATCGTGGGCCATGCGTTTTTCGCGGAGGGGCTGCCGTTGGGCGGGCGGATTTTACTGGTGAGCGGGCGGGTGAGTTTCGAGATCATGCAGAAGGCGCTGGCGGCCGGCGTGCCGTGCGTGGCGGCGATCTCGGCGCCGACGAGTGCGGCGGTGGACTTTGCGCGGGAGAGCGGCCAGACCCTCGTGGGTTTTTTGCGCGGCGAACGGATGAATGTTTACGCGGGCACCTTGGCGGGGTGAGGCTGTCGCACTCCGCTCGCATGAAGACTTTCTCCTTATTTTTGGTTGCCGCGATTGTGGCCGTGGGTCCGCTGGGCGCGGCCGAGAGCGAGTCGATGGCGGAGCGGTCGCTGAAGAATATCGCGGAGAAGCAGCGGGAGCTTTTCGCGGCGGCGGAGAAGCAGGGCGACAAACTCGATCCGGAGGCGTTTCGCACGCAGGTGCAGTCGCTGACGCACGAATACGAGCGGCTGTTGCGGGACAATCCGAAGTTCGCGCTGGCGGCGGCGGCCTACGGCGGGCTGCTGGGCAAAGTCGGCATGCGGAAGGAGGCGGCGGCGATGCTGCTCAAGGCCAACCAGCTCGACAGCGACATTCCCTTTGTGAAAAACCAGCTCGGCGGCTACCTCGCCGAGGAAGGCAAGCCGCTCGACGCCGCGCCGTATTTTCTGGCGGCGATCAAACTCGCGCCGAACGAGCCGATCTACCACTACCAGCTCGCGACCCTGCTGGTGGAGGCGCGCGACGATTTTCTGCGCAGCGGCGAGTGGACGCGGGCGGCGCTGGACCAGGCGATGGCCAACGGATTCAAGCGGGCGGCCGAGCTGGCGCCGGAGCGCTTTGAGTTGGCCTACCGCTACGCGGAGTCGTTCTACGATCTGGCGAAGCCCGACTGGGATGCGGCGCTCAAGGCGTGGGCGGCGCTGGAGGACCAGGCGCAGACGCCGGTGGAGCGGCAGACGATGCGGTTGCACGCGGCGAATGTGCTGATCAAGCAGGGCAAGCCGGACCATGCGCGGACGCTGATCGTGACCGTGGACGAGCCGGCGTTGCAGGGGCAGAAGCAAAAGCTCGTTGCCCAGCTCGCGGAAACCGCGAAGAAGTGAGGGCTATGGATTTTGGTATCACTCCCGCAGACCTGCGGGCCGGCCTGATTTTTTACCTGCTGCTCATCGCGTGCCTGGTGTTGCGCGCGTTTTCGCAGGCGTGGCTGGCGGACCGGCTGGGCGACCACACGCCGCGCGACGAGGGGCGCGTGACGCTTTATCCGGTGCCGCACCTCGACCTGCTGGGCTCGGTGATTCTGCCGCTGATCTGTATTTTTTTCCTCCAGCCGCGGCTGGGGCAGATCAACTTCTTCCTGGCTTGGACCAATCCGGTGCCGATCAATTCGGCGAACTTCCGGAGTCCGGAGCGGCACTATCTCTTCACGCAGCTGGCGGGGTGCGGGACGAGCGTTTTGTTGGCGCTGGGTTCGGCGATCGCGGGCGGGATGCTGTATGTGGCGAGCCAGCAGTCGGCGGAGATTTTCGTCACGCTGATCGGGATCAACGCGATGCTGATCGTGCTCGATCTGCTGCCGGTCCCGCCGCTGCCCGGCGCGATGCTGTTGCGGCACTGGGGGTTCATTTCGGAAGAGCGGTTTTCGCAGGTGGCGCGGTGGAGCGGACTGGTGTTCATGATCGCGATCAACATCCCGCCGGTGCGGACCGCGCTCGGTTTCCTGATCGCGCTGGTGGCGCTGCCGTTCGCGAAGATTTACGAAGTCATCATTTTGGCGATGCGATGAGTACGACGCGAACGGGGGGGGCGGGGAGCGGTTTGGTGCGGCGCGGGGCGCGGCCGGTGACGCTGGGCGACTGGCTGGGTTTTGCGGAGAAGCTCTATGCGCGGGAGAAGCTCGCGCTGGGGCAGGTCGCGACGAACGCGCACGATGAGGCGCTGTATTTGCTGCTGACGGTGCTGCAGCTGCCGCTCGACAGCGAGGCGCGGGTGCTGAAGAAAAAACTGACGGTGGCGCAGGGCGCGGCGGTCGAGGAGATCTTGCGGCGGCGGGCGATGGAGCGGGTGCCGGCGGCGTATCTCACGCGCGAGGCGTGGCTGGACGGGCAGCGGTTTTACGTCGACGAGCGGGTGATCATTCCGCGGAGCTATTTCGGGGAGATCATCGCGCAGCAGCTCGATGCGTGGCTGCGGGCGCCGGAGAAAGTGCGGCGGGTGGCGGACGTTTGCACGGGATCGGGGTGTCTCGCGATTTTGTTGGCGCAGCATTTTCCGCGGGCGAAGGTGGACGCGGTGGATTTGTCGGCGGACGCGCTGGACGTGGCGAAGATCAATGTGGCCGCGCACGGTTTGACGAAGCGGGTGAAGCTGTGGGCGAGCGACGTGTTCGATGCGGTGCCGGAGGTCCGCTACGACGTGATTTTGAGCAATCCGCCCTACGAACCGAGCGCGCACGTGGACGCGCAGGCGCCGGAGTTTGCGGCGGAGCCGCGGATGGCGCACGACGGCGGCGGCGACGGGCTGGCTATCATCCGGAAGCTGCTGCGGCAGGCGCGGACGCGGCTGACAGACGAGGGGCTCGTGCTGATCGAAGTCGGCGGGTTGATCGCGGCGATGGACAAAGAATTTGCCGCGCTGGAGCCGCACTGGCTGCACACGGACGACGGGTCGAACTGCGTGGGCGTGATCCACGCGGCGCGGTTGGCGCGGTGGCGGGGATAGGGTCGCAGGCCGCGAGTTTGCGCGCGCGAAGGGAGCGCCGGCGAGCAGGCGGCCTACGGGCGGCGAAGGGAGCGCCTGCGAGCAGGCGGCCTACGGGCGGCGGAGGGTGGTGGCGAGAAGCTGGAGCCCGATGACGCCGATGGCGAAGGCGC
>CAJAYO010000488.1 GCA_903948415.1 uncultured Opitutia bacterium
GAGAGCGGGGTGGTCCGCTCCGCGACCAAGTCTCCCGGAAACTGCGTGGGGTCGGTCAGCTGGTTGTCCCGGGTCGAATCTATCCGCAGGCAGTCGTCAAACAGCCGCCGGATGAGTTCGTGGGTGGATGGGGCCATGTGGGTCGAGGCGGGGGCTGCGATCCCGGGCCGGTCGCCTGGGCCGGAGCGACGGGGCGTTTTTTTTCGAAAGGGCCCGCTGCGTCGGTGTGTCGTTTGGACGACGTGATGCCGAAATTGCCCGGCAGGCGGGGTGGTGGGGGCCCAATCCGTGCGCAGGGTTGACCAAGAGGCGCGCAGGCGGGCGATGGGGGCGGGTGTAGTTTGGCGTCATGAACCTAAACCTTCATCCATTGGCGGGTTTGTCGCGGTTTGAGCGGTGGTTTCTGGGCGTGGCGTGGCTGGCGATTGCGGTCAAGTGTGCGGTCGTGTGGTGGGCGATTCCGCACTATCATGTGCCCATTCATCCGATGTGGATCATCGGGCCGACGCTGTTCTTCGCGGGGTGGGTGACTGTCCTCTGGACGACGCATCACGAATAAGCCGGGCGGGACGCGCGGGCGACACGGGCCCGCCGGTGGCAACCGGCGGGACGGGAAGGGCATTTGCGCGGTTGGGTGAAAACGGGATTGATTCGCCCGCGAGGGGTGTCCACGGTCTCGCCTTCAAGATGGACGCTTAGCTCAGTTGGTTAGAGCACCTGCTTCACACGCAGGGGGTCGGCGGTTCGAGTCCGCCAGCGTCCACCATCTGTCCCCGTGGGGGCTGGCGGGGAGAGAGCAGGAAGAGAGGGGTTGGGTTTTTCGGATTTGGCCCAAATGGCCTGTGCGGGGCCTGCTCCAGCGAGCAACGGCAAGGATTTGACTGCGGCCCGCTGCGCTACGGCGGTTTAGGGGGGGCGCGCCGGCACCTGCCGGCAACATGGCTCGACCTCGCCCGGCGGCGTTCCTAGCGTCGCGGGCCATGGATGTCTCCATTGCCGTCGTTCCGCTTGATCACGCGCGCGCCCGGGACCGCGGCCGTTTCCTGCGGGTGGCCCACCGTCTCTATGCCCGGGACCCGCAGTGGGTGGCGCCGCTCGATACGGAAGTGCACCGGGTGCTGGCGCCGGCGAATCCATTTTTCCAGCATGCCCGCATGCAACTCTGGGTCGCGGTGCGCGCCGACCACGACGTCGGTCGGATCGCCGCGATCCTCGACGATACCCACAACGCGGTGCATGGCGGCCGCACCGCGCATTTCGGATTTTTGGAGAGCGTCCAGGATGGAGCCGTCACCGGCGCGCTGTTTGAGGCGGTGGTGGCGTGGGCGCGGGCGGCGGGTTGCGAACGCGTCGTGGGCCCGATGAATCCGTCGATCAACGACGAGTGTGGGCTGCTGATTGAGGGCTTCGCGGCCCCACCCGTCTTGATGATGACCTACAACCCGCCCTATCTGCGGGCGTTGGTCGAGGCCGCAGGATTCGTCAAGGCCAAGGACCTGTTCGCCTACTATGTGGATCTGGCGAAGGCGCCGGCCGAGCGGTTGGAACGGATCGCGGCGGATTTTCGCCGCCGCCACCCGCGCATCACGGTGCGGCCGATTACCAAGGCGTCGGCGGCGACCGATATGCCGAAACTCAAACAGATCTACAACGAGGCGTGGGAGAAAAACTGGGGCGCGGTGCCGCTGACCGATGGCGAAATCGGTCTGCTGGCGCAGCGGCTGCTCCCGTTGGTCGAGGACGGTCTCGTCTGGCTGGCGGAGGAGGGCGACGAGGTTGCCGGCTTCCTGCTGGCGGTCCCGGATGCCAACGAAATCATCCAACCGCTGCGCGGACGCCTGCTGTCACCCGGGTTGTGGCGGGCCCTGCCGTATCTCGCCGGCTGGCGGCGGCCGCGGTTGTTTCGCGTGATCGCCCTTGGCACGCGGCGGGAATTTCGCCGGCGCGGACTGGAGGCCATGATGTTCGCGGAGACGTTGCGCAAGGCCCGCCAGCTGGGCTTCGTCGGTTGCGAGGCGTCGTGGATTCTCGAGGACAACCGGCCGGTCCGGCGGCTGCTGGAGGTCTTTTCCGCCGTGCCCTACAAGACCTACCGGGTTTATGAACGTCCGCTGTGACGCGGCCCGCCGGCGCGGGCGTAGAGCGCCTGCGCGGCGGGGAACAGGACGGCGGCCGCCATGAGCCCACCGATGACGTCCACGGCGTAGTGCGCCCGGGTGTAGACCGTGGAAAACAGGATCGTGACAGCGAAGAACCCATGGAGCCAGCGGATCGGCCGGATGTATCGCCAGGAGAACCACGCGGTCACCAGGGCCACCGCCACGTGACTGCTGGGAAAGGCCGCCCCGGCGATGTCGCCGTGTTCCTCGACGAAGGCGAAGGTCCGTTGGGCCCAGCGGCCGGCGGCGGGGTCGGGGGGCGGCCGCGGCTCCCGGCCGTAGTGCGCGACGAACTGTGCGCGCTCGGGCGTGGCGGCGAACAGCACGCGGGGCCCCACCGCCGGTACGAACACGTAGGTCGCATAGCAGGCGTAGAACACCAGCGAGACGACCGTCACGAAATGACGGAAGGCGGCCAGATTCTTGAAGGAAAGCCACAGGCCGACGCCGCCGATCATCAGATGGTAACTCAAATAGGACAGGTGCATGAACTCGCTGAACAGCGGTTGCGCGAACGCGACGGCAAACGCTTCCGCGGGCTGGAAGCCCAGCAGCGCATGATCGGCCCGCACCAGCCACGGGTCCAGCCGGGGGGTGTCCATCATGCGGTTCATCACCACGGTTTCCCCATACAGTCCGAAGAAGAGCAAAATGGGATAGAATTCCCGCAGCCACGCCCGTGCGGCCGTTGCGGTGAACCGACCGCCGGCGACGGCGCGCGTCACGGGCGGCGGGTTGGGGCCGATCAGGCAATGGACGGCCGCCATGGTTCCGAGGTGCAGCGCGACGAGTGCGGCCCAATGCTCGCCGCGCAGCACCGCGGCGACGAGGGCGACGAACAGCAGGTAGCTTTGGGTCGCGACGTCGATCAGGCGGTATCCACTCGGCAGGGGCATGGTGCCGAGCGAGGGGGCGCCGGTTGGTCAAGGCAAGCCTGAGCTGGGCGGCGGTCGCCCGGCGTGGGCGGGCGGGCGGCCGGTTTTCCTCTTCCGGGGGCGCGGGCGGCCATGGGCTTGCCACCGCGGACGGTTCGACGTGGGTCGCGGGCGGATCGCGGCGCGGGTCCGGCGGGGCGTGCCGGGCTCGACGCGCCGGGCCCGCGCGCTATCCTGCGGGCATGACTCTTGCCGAACTCACCCGCCGGGCCGTCGAAGTGCGTGTTCGTTTTGCCGCCGGGGAGACGGCCCGCGCAGGGGTGCCGTGGTCGCGGGCCGAGTTGGCGCAGGGCTTTGTGGGGGACGCCGGCGCGTTGATGAAACTGGTGATGGCGAAGGAGGGGCGCCGCGCGGGGCCGCCGGATCTCGAGGCGAAATTGGAACATGAGTTGGCGGACTGCCTCTGGAGCGTGCTCGTCTTGGCGGAGGCCTATGGCGTGGATCTCGAGCGGGCCTTCGTCGCGACGATGGACGGACTGGAGCGGACGCTGCCGGTCGGCCCGGCGCCGCGCCCCTGAGCGCCGGCGCGCGGACGATGGTTCCGTGCGGGGGCGGCGTGGCTGTTTCCGGGTGCCGTGGGGCTGGGGGCGCACGGCGGGTCCGGCGCGCCGGTGTTTGCGTTCGGTGGGGGGCTGAGCGCATCCGGGGGCCGCGGGATGTCCGCGCCCGTGCCGCGTTTGGGCCCGCGCGCCGCCAGCGTACCGGCCGCGGACTGCGGCGGCGGGCGCCGCCGAAGGTGAAGCTTGCCGGTCGCAAGCGCTGATGGTTTCGGCCGTGAACGGGGGGGGGGGCGGGCGGGCGAGCCGGCCCGCCGCAGATGGGCGCGGGTTCGGGCGCGGTGGCGGGGACCGACCGGAGGGCCGCGCCGGCCGCGCCGGAGTTCTCCGGCCGAAAATAATTTGGCCCCGAACCCGGAGGTTCGGAGCCAAATTGTGGTGGGCGCTCGCCGCGCGCTCCTGCCGTTGCACATCGTTAGGCGCTCTCGCTTTCGCGGGCCGTGTGCTCCCCGACGCCACGCTCCGCGGCGGGCGGAGGTGTCGGTCTCATGGCGGGACCGTCCCGGCTGTTGCCAGCCGGAATCTGTTGAGTGAGGTCTTTTCGCCCGGTTCGGAAACTTCCTGCCGGAAGCGTCGCGCCGGACGGGGTGCTGACATGCCTGCAATACGGACTGTCGCGTCGGCACCCTTGCCACGGGGACGGCGCCGGCTTCTGGCCGGCCGTTGGCCCCGCGTGACGGGTCTGACCTCTTGTCTCTCAGGTTGCGTTCGTTTGCAGCGGGTCGACGCGGTTTGTCGCGCCGCCCCGTCGAGGAGGTTGGCGGACTTTGCCAGGTCCGCTCGCTCCGCGCGTCCGCTCCGTCCTTGCGCGTCCCGGCCGGAATGGACGGGACCTTTTGGCGGGGTGGGCCCGCCGGACAGCGCGACCGCGTTCTGGTCTGCGCAGTAGCAACCGTTACCTCTGGGTAACTGCGTCAGCCCACGGGTCGAAACATCCCGTGGACCTGACTCGGCTCGGCCCGGTTTCTGATCGCGCCTCGCCGCTCAGTTCCTGATTCGTGAACCGGCCGGACACGACTCCGGCCAGAGGAACTGGTGATATATGCCTGCCCTCGCGCGGTTTTATCCGCCGGTTTGGCAGGGGAAACGCAACACCAGCTGTTGCGCCCCATTCCCCGGTCTCCCGGGATCATCCCAGCCGTGCTCACGCCGGATTTTTCATACCGCCGCGCTGCGACTGTTCTATCAAGGAACACGACTACGCTACACCACCCCGGCGAGGGTACTCCGCAATTCTTGGCGATTTTGGTGCGGAAATTGGCCGGGCCGGCGCAGGCCCGCCGGGGCGGTTCGGCGCGGGCACGCGCCGAGGCGGGAAGCGGGCGGAGGCAGGCGGCGGGCGACGGCCCGTTTTTTTCGGCCGGTGGCTGCTTTCTCCGGGCCAACCCCGCGCGCTTTTGGGCAACCAACGCGGCGGACCGCGGGCCGGCGCCCGAGATGGGGCTAAGGTCAGATGCGAAATCCATGACGCTCCCGCCGGCGGGACGAGCGACGTGGGCGGAGTCGGTGGCGCCCTTCCGGCCGTCGTGCGGCAGCGGTGGCGGCGGGCGGCCGGCGCTGCCGGAGCGGTGCGCGCCGTCACGCTCCGCGTGGCGGCGGGCCGTTCCGGAGCGGCCGGGGCACCATCCCCGCGAGCGGCCGGTCCTCGTAGTAGAGGATCAAATACGAGGGGCTGTCGCGGGCAATCGTCCTTCCGGTCCCGCCCCAAAGGCTCCCGTCGAACGTTGCCGTAATCGCCGGGTCGGTCGTGAAGCGGTGCGCCCCGACGAATTTCCCGGTGAGACGATCCGCGGCGGTCGGATCGTTGAGCGGCGGCAGTTCGTCCGCCGCCGCGGCGTGCAGCCGGCCCGCGCCGAGCGTGGCGGAGACGGCCGCGAGGCGACCGGAGGCCAGGGCCCGCCGAAGACAAATTCCCCGCGGCACCCCGGGCCTCAGCGGGGTGTCCCGTCCGGCGGCTGGATCAGGAGGACTTCCTCGACGACCACGCGGCCGACGGCGTCCGGATCCTCTCGTCCCACGAACGCCGGCCCGCTCGCCGTGAAAGCGAAGAAGCCCGCCGGTGAGGCTGCGGGCAGGGCATGGCGGCGGAGCCGGTGATGGCGGGGAGGGGAGAGTTCGCGGGGGAGGTTGGCTGCGAGGCAGGCTTTGGCTTCGAGCCAGTTTTCCAGATCGTGGCCCGGCACGCAGCCGCTCTGTTGGTAAAGGTGAAAGGCGTAGTCGCGGATTGCGTCGTCGGTGGGTTCGCGGACGGGTGGAGGGGGGGCTTGGGGTTTTGTTTGCATGGGAATTTCGGCGGGACGGTTGGCGGTCCCGAGAGGGTGAAAAGTAGCACGGGGGCTGGCGCGGAAATCCGCATGATTTGGCTTTTTTGCGGCGACAATTGCCGGGGATGTGGCCGCGCGAAGGCGGGCCCTCCCGCCGCCGCCGTCGGGCTGACGCGCGCTTTGACGCGGGGCCCCTCCCGTCCCTGGAGGCAGGTCCGGCGCGGTGAGACGCCGCGGCGGCGGAGTCAACTTTCGCAGGCGCCGGCCACGCAGGCGGCGAGGTCGTCGGGCCGGTGGGCGCCGGCCGGCGCCTGCGCCCGGGCGTAGTCCACCGCCCGATAGTGCAGCCGGTTCCAGAGTGCCGCGTCGCCCGCGGTGACGACCGGCTGGAAGGGGGCCTGCGGATACCGGCCGGCGGCATCGTCGCCGAGCAGGGCGACGCCGGTGAAATCGGCGCGATGTTGCCAGATGAAATCTGCGACCGCCGGCCACTCGTCGGGCCGGGCGGCGCAGGTGTGGGAGACGTTGTGGTGCAGGCCGGGGGAAGGACCGGCCGGCGCCTCGCCGGGCAGGACCCAGTGTTGCTGGACCAAGCGCACGCGGCGGAGGAATTCGACGGCGCCGATCGCGTCGCGCACGACGGCGTGGGCCGGCGCTTCGACCGGAAACACGATGAGGTCGTCGGTGGCGGGGCGGAGCAGCGAGGTTTCGGTCATGTGCGGATTGACGGCGTGAAACGCCCGGTAAACCGGATCGCGCCGGTCGGCCTGCACGCGGCGGAAATAGTGCCGGGCGGGGCGCGGGTGGATACCGGCGGCGGCGCCGAGCAGGAGCGAGGCGGTGCCTTCCGGCTTGACGCAGGTGACCCGGGCGGCCGGCCGGAGGCCGAGCGCGGCGGCGACGAGCCGGTTGGCCGCGCGGCAGAGGCGCGCGCCGCGTTCGAGGATCGGCGGGGCGAAGAGCAGGTCCGGGTGGTCCATGAAGCCGCAGATCGAGACGCCGAGGAGGGCGTCGCGCTCGTTGATGACGCGGGTCACGGGGCCGAGATAAGCCAGATCGGTATACGCGGCCTGGAGGGTGCCGATCGCCGCGGCGTGGATGCAGGCGAGGAAAAATTCCTCCGGACGGCGGGCGGCCGCGCCGTTGATCGTGGTGAGATTGCAGGTCTGCCAGCCGGACAAGCGCACCCCCGGCGGCAGCCCGCCCGTGTAGTCCAGCGCGCGCAGCCGGGCGACGGTCGCCTCGGTGAGCGGCTCGGGCAAAACCGGATACAGGCCGGCCTCGCCGCAGGGGTTGCAGCCATAGTCGGGATGGTCGCTGAAAAAGAAGCCCGGTTCGCCGAACTCCTTCTGCGTCTCGAACAGCTGCCGGAACCGGGGCTCCTCCGCCGCGGCCCGGGATACGACCGCCGAGTGGTTGCAGGCGGCGCGCTGGGGATTTTCCGTCAACCACGCCCCGGTCTTGGCGTGGGTCATCTCCGCGTCGTCCGCCGAAAACAGACAGATTGAGGCCGACCGGCGGCCGCCGCCGCTGAGGACCGCGTGCGCCGCGGCCATGCAGAGATCGTAGACTTCGATGGGACGCAGCCGGCGGCCGGCGGCCCGGCGCAGAATTGCCGCGGCGTCATCCAGCGCGCGGCGCAGCGGTTCGGGGCCAGGCGCGAAACCGCCGGCGGTTCGCACCGGCTCGCCACGGGCCCGGATCTGGCCGTAGTCGAAGTGCACCGCGCAACCGGCGAGGTGGCCGCACAGCAGCGCATGCAGAGCGTCGGCCCAGCCCTCGATGGAGTCGGCGATCCGGTGCGCGCGCACCGGGAGTGCGGGGTCGGGCCGCCGCGGGGGCAAGGCGGGCAACTGGGCGACGTGGTGGCGTTGGACGGAAAACCCGCAGCCGGTGCCGGCGAGCAGGAGGAAAAAATATTCGCGGAAGAATTCGGGCCGGTCGGCCGGGCTGAACGCGCAGTTAAACAGCCGCGCATGACACCGTAAAATCGCCGGGCCGCCGAACTGCAGCGAGCGCATCGAGGGCAGGACGCGTTTCGCGGCCACGGCGGCGAACGCCTCGGCGAGCACCCGGTCGAGCGTGCGGTCGGCGAGGGCGGCGGACAGCAGCGTGCGGTCGGCCGGATCGATGTCCGTGGCCGCCCCCGCGTCGCCGATCCGCCGCGCGAGTTGGTCCGCGAAAAATGCGCGATGCATGGCCTCCCCGCGGTGCACCGCCTCGGACCAGGACTCCCAGCGGCCGAGCTCCGGGCGATAGCGGGCGTATTTGGCGTGCGCAATGTAGTCGGCCAGGCCGTTGTCCGCGTAGGGGCGCAGCGGAAATGGGCCCGACGCGCGGGCGGGCGGGGTGGCTGAGGGGGTGTTCGCTTCGAAGGGCACGGCGGATGAAGTCAGGCCCGGCGGCGGCGGCGGGAGCAATCGAGGGGAGCCGGAAGCGTTTTCATGGCGGAGGGGGAGCCGGGCCGCGGCGGGGTCAAATCATACCCGTGGGCCGCCGCGAAACTCCGCACGCGTTGTCCGACCCCGGGCAGAATTTGGCCGGTCCGCCGGCGGGGCGCAGGGCCCGCGGGCGGTGTGGGCCGGGCGGATCCACGCGGCGGTTGCGGCGGACGAGCGGACGTGAATGCTGCCGGGATGGATTGTCGCAGCGGATGCGGCGCGTGTTGTATCGCGCCTTCGATTTCATCGCCGATTCCGGGTATGCCGCAGGGCAAACGGGCGGGGGAACGGTGTGTGCAATTGTTGCCGGATTTCCGCTGTGCGATTTTCGGCCAGCCCGGGCGGCCGGCGGTCTGTGCGAGCCTGCGGCCGAGCGAGAGCATGTGCGGGGCGAACCGGGAGGAGGCGCTGGCGATGCTGAGCCGGCTGGAAATGCTCACGCGGAGCTGAAGGACGGTGCCCGGCCGGCCGGCGTTCGCCCGGGTGCGGGGGAGAAGTGAGGTCGCGGTGACATGCTGGCTTGCCGCGTCTCGCGGCGCCGTTTGAGTGGCGCGCATGGCCAAAGCCGAAGAAGCCCCGAAAATCATTTTTTCCATGCTCGGCGTCTCGAAGAAAATCGAGCGCAAGGAAATCCTCCGCGACATCTCGCTGTCGTTTTACTACGGCGCGAAGATCGGCGTGCTCGGGCTCAACGGCTCCGGCAAATCGTCGCTCCTGCGCATCCTCGCGGGGCGCGACACGGACATCGACGGGCGCGTCCATTTCGAGCCCGGGTATCCGATCGGTTTCCTCGAGCAGGAGCCGCACCTCACGCCGGGTTCGACGGTGCGCGCGTGCGTCGAGGAGGGCGTGAAGCACCTCACCGACCTGACGGCGGCGTATGATGCGACGTGGGACGAACTCGCCGAGGCGGCGGACGACCAGGCGAAGGACGCGGTGGCCGACAAGCAGGCGAAGCTGCAGGAGAAGATTGATGCGCTCGGGGCGTGGGACGTCGCGCCGCAGGTGGAAATGGCGATGGACGCGCTGCGCTGCCCGCCGGGGGACGCGTCGGTGGAGAAACTTTCCGGCGGCGAGCGCCGGCGGGTCGCGCTGGCGCGGCTGTTGTTGAAGAAGCCGGCGATTCTGCTGCTCGACGAGCCGACGAACCATCTCGACGCCGAGAGCGTGAACTGGCTCGAGCAGCATCTCGCGCGCTACGAAGGCACGGTGATCGCGGTGACGCATGACCGTTATTTCTTGGACAATGTCGCGCAGTGGATTCTCGAGCTGGCGAACGGCCACGGCACGCCGTGGAAGGGCAACTATTCCTCGTGGCTCGAGCAGAAGCAGGCGCGGGCGGCCGTCGAGCAGCGCACGGAGGACAAGCGGCAGAAGGCGATGGCGCGCGAGCTCGCGTGGATCCGCCAGTCGGCGAAGGCGCGCGTGACCAAGTCGCAGGCGCGCATCACCGCCTACGAAAACATGCTGAAGCAGAATGTCGCCGCGCAGGAGCGGGAGTTCGAGCTCATGATCCCGCCGGGTCCGCGGCTCGGCGCGCTCGTGGTCGAGGCGAAGGGGCTGACGAAGAGTTACGGCGACAACGTGCTGTTTGAAGACGTCAATTTTTCGCTGCCCCCGGGCGGCATCGTCGGCGTGATCGGGCCGAACGGCGCGGGCAAGACGACGCTGTTCCGGTTGATCATCGGGGCCGAACAGCCGGACGCGGGCGAGTTGCGCGTGGGGCCGACGGTGAAGATTGCGCACGTGGACCAGTCGCGCGATTCGCTGCCCGATGGCGAGACGATCTGGCAGGCGATCAGCGGCGGCGAAGAGATCATGAAGCTCTCCAACCGCGAGGTGAACAGCCGGGCGTATTGCGCGCAGTTTGGGTTCACGGGCGCGGACCAGAGCAAGAAGGTCGGCGTGCTGTCGGGCGGCGAGCGCAACCGGGTGCATCTGGCGCGGCTGCTGAAGAGCGGGGCGAATCTGATCTTGCTCGATGAGCCGACGAACGATCTCGACGTAAATTCGATCCGCGCGCTGGAGGAGGGGTTGGAGAATTTTGCCGGCTGCGCGGTGGTGGTGTCGCACGACCGGTGGTTTTTGGACCGGGTGGCGACGCACATTCTCGCGTTCGAGGGCGACAGCACCGTGCACTGGTTCAGCGGGAATTTTTCGAGCTACCAGGAAGATCTGCGGCGGCGGAAGGGCAAGGAGGCGGACCAGCCGCACCGGATCAAGTATCGGAAGCTGACGCGGCACTGAGATGTTGCCTCCCGGATTCGCAAAATGCGCGAAGGTGGGAATAGTGCGGCCCGTCGCTGCTCCCACCTGGGTGTCGTCCACTCCCCGGGTGTGAGGCTGCTATTCAACCATGAAATCCATTGCCTTATTGATCGCGCTCGGCGCCATCGCCCTTCCCATGACCCACGCTGCCCAAACAAAAACGGAATCCCTGGTGCTCGGCGGCGGGTGCTTCTGGTGCACCGAAGCCGCGTATGAACTGCTCCCCGGGGTGAATTCCGTGGTGAGCGGTTACGCGGGCGGCCACGTGCCGAACCCGACGTATGAGCAAATCGGCACCAAGAAAACGGGCCACGCGGAAGTGATCAAAATCGACTATGATCCGACGGTCGTGACGTTGGAGAAGCTGCTCGAATTTTTCTGGCAGGTGCACAACCCGACGCAGGTCGGCGGGCAGGGGAACGATCATGGGCCGCAGTATCGCTCGATCATTTTGTTTGCGGACGCGGCGCAAAAGGCGGCGGCGGAAAAATCGAAGGCGGCCGCGGCGAAAGTGTTCCGGGATCCGCTCACGACGGAGCTCGGGCCGTTGGAGAAGTTCTGGCCGGCCGAGGAGTATCATCAGGATTATTTCCGGCGGAATCCGAACGCGGGCTATTGCTCGTATGTGATCGCGCCGAAGGTGAAGAAGCTGAAGCAGGCGATCGCGGAGGAGAAGACGGGGAAGAAGTGAGCGGGAGAGAGGGAGAGACGGAGGTTTGAGACGTTCCTGCCTTTCGCCGACGGGCGAAACGGTGGGCCGGCCTGCGGGCGCCCATCTCCGTTTCGGGCCGGCTCCCGGTGCCCCGGGTGGGCCGCGCGCTCCGCGCACGGCTGCGGCAGGCACGCCGCAATCGGCCATGCACCGCCCGCGGAGCGGCCGGCCCACCTCGGGCGGCGCTGGCAGGAAAGGGCCGAGTCGAGCGTCGGCTCCCTGACGCTCGCCGCCCCCGCGTCACGAATCGTCCGGGTCGCGACGCGAGGTTGACGGGGCGGGCGACGAGTTCGGCCAAGGCGGTCGGCGAATTTTCGCGGGCGCAGCGTTGGCGCAGGTCGGGGGTGGTCCTGGGGTGGTGGCGGAGGGGCGATCGCCGCCGGGGGCGAAGATCCGACAAGGAAAGGGCGAAGGAAAATCCTCGGCGAACACGGCGGCTCTCGCCAAAAAAAGCGGCGCCGAGGCGCCTGCTGGGCCGGAAACGGCGTGAGCCCGTTGGTGCGGTATTACCCCGGCATCATCACCCAACTGACCTCTGACTCATCGACCGCGGGGCGGTGAATTCCCCCCGGGACAGCGTGTTCGTTCGCCGGATGTTTTCCGCACTTGGGCCTGCCGCCAGTTTCTGGGAGTGGGCGGTGCGGTCGGCGTCGGGCGCGCCGAACGGAGGGCCGCTGGCGTTTCCGCCGGCGATGGCAAAGTGCGCCACGATTGCGGCGGCGGAGCGGCTGACGTCGGCGCCGAAGCCGGAGCCATTCATCGTCACCGGTCCGAGGGCGCAAGCGGCGACGCCGGCGATGAAGGATGCGCCCCGGCCGCGTGGGGCGGAGGGCGACCGCTCGCTCGCGCGCGCGGCCAAGGGGCGGGCGATTTTTTGACGGCCGAGCGCACGGATGAACGCGGATAAGAC
>CAJAYO010000489.1 GCA_903948415.1 uncultured Opitutia bacterium
CACAATTTACGCGCAGCCTCCGGCAACCGCCGCCGAGCCAGCGCCACCCCGACGGCGCCATACTCCGGCCATGACCGACGCCGTTGATCCGCTCGCGCTTTTCCATGAATGGTTGGCCCGCGCCCACGCCGTCGAAACCGACGACGCCACGGCCATGGCGCTCGCCACCGCCGACGCCACCGGCCGGCCCGCCGTGCGGATGGTGTTGCTCAAGGCCGCGGACCCGCGCGGTTTCGTTTTCTACACCCACGCCACCAGCCCCAAGGGCCTCGACCTCGCCGCCAACCCGCGCGCCGCCCTCTGTTTTCACTGGGCAAAACTGGAGCGCCAGGTGCGCGTCGAGGGCATGGTCACGCCCGTCCCCGACGCCGAAGCCGACGCCTATTTCGCGACGCGCCCGCGGCTCAGCCAGCTCGGCGCCTGGGCCTCGCGCCAGTCGCAGCCGATGGGCGGCCGCTACGAGTTGGAGCAGGCCGTCGCGGGGGCCGCGCTCCGCTTCGGCGTGGGCGCCGTGCCGCGGCCGGCCAACTGGTGGGGCTACCGGGTCGTCCCGGAGAAAATCGAGTTCTGGCACCAACGCCCCTTCCGCCACCACGACCGCCGGATCTTCGTGCGCGCCGGCGACGCGTGGCAGGCCCAGTGGCTGTTTCCCTGACGCCCGCGTGTTGCGGCCGTTGACACGGCGTGCCGGCGCTTTTCGCTCCTCCAATGTTCTTCCTGCGCGCCCCCATGAACCTGCCCCGCCGCCGCTGCTTGCGCCTCGCCCGCATCGCTCTCCTGTTCACCGCCGCGTCCACGTTGTGGGCGAAAACGCCACCCCGCCCCTCGGTCCCCACGATCAGCAGCGTGCCCGCGACGCCGACCGCGGCGGGGGCCGAAACGATTCTCTTCGTCGGCAACAGCTTCATGTTTGGCGCGGGCTCGGCCACGCGCTACTACCGCGCCCACACCGTCACCGATCTCAACGGCGAGGGCCAGGGCGGTGTGCCGGCCTTGTTCAAAGTCTTCGCCAACCAAGCCGGCCTCGATTTCGCCGTGAGCCTCGAAACCGTCGGCGGCTCCGGCCTCGATCTGCACGTCGAGAAAAAAGCCGACCTGATCGGCCGCCCGTGGGACCGCGTCGTGATGCTCGGCCAGAGCATGCTCGACAACCTCAAGCCGGGCGACCCCACGAAACTCGTCCGCGCCGCCCAGCAGATTTCCGAGCTGTTCAGCCGCCAGAATCCGCGGGTCGACATTTGCCTCGTCGCCACGTGGTCCCGCGCCGACCAGACGTATCCGGAAAAAGGCGCCTGGCACGGAAAGCCCATCGAAGCCATGGCGCTCGACGTCCGCCGCGGCTGCGACCTCGCCGCCGCCGGCGCCCCGCTGATCCGCGCGGTGCTCCCGGTCGGCGAAGCGTGGAACCGCGCCTTCAAAGCCGGCGTGGCCGACCCGAATCCCTACGACGGCATCGCCTTCGGCCAGGTCAGCCTCTGGACCAACGACCACTATCACGCCAGCAGCTACGGCTACTACCTTGAGGCGCTGGTGATTTTCGGCGACCTCACCGGTCTCGACCCGCGTTCCCTCGGCAAAACCGAACGCGCCGCCGCCGACCTCGGCGTCTCCGCAACCCAGGCCGCCGCGTTGCAACAGGTCGCCTTCGACGAGCTGACGGCCACCCCGGGCCGCCCCGCCCTGCGGGCATTCACGCCCGTCAAACTGCCCCGTTAACACGCTCCGCTGCCCGCCCGGCCGTTGACACCGCCGGGCCCGCACTACACCTGTAGTGCATGAGCTCTGCAACCGTCCCGACCTCCATCCGCCTCACGCTGGCGGAGAAGCGCAAGATTGCCACCGCCGCCCGCAAACGCGGCCTCAGCCCCGCCGCCTACATCAAACGCGCGGCGCTCGATGGCACCGTCCCGGCCGTCGCCAACGACGCGAAACTCGAGCGCCTCGCGACCCTCGTGCATCGGGTATGCGCAGCCGTGGAAGATGAACTCGACTACCGCACGGCGGTTACGGCGTGGGATCGCCATGTGAAGAGCGGCGAGAAACTCCTCTCCGGCGAGGAGGCTCGCCGTGCCCTGGGACTTTGAAATCAGCCCGCCGGCGATTCGGCATCTCGCAGATATCGGCCCGTCGGCAGCCGAAGACATCCTCTCCTTCCTCGAAAAGCGCGTGCGCGGCTCCGCCGATCCCACCGCCTTCGGCAAAGCCTTGCGCGGGGACCGCAAAGGATTTTGGCGCTACCGCGTCAAAGACTACCGCATCCTCTGCCGGCTCGAAAACCATCGCGTGGTCGTGGTGGTCATCGCCGTCGGCCACCGCTCGACGGTTTACGCCGACTGAGCCCGCTGCGACCCAGCCTTAGATCCACCCGGTAAGCCATCGCCGAATGCGCTCCGCCCACCTCGCCCGCAGAGACGCCCTCCCGCTGCACGCTATGAAATCGCACTTTTTCCTGCTCGCCTTGGCGGGCTTCGCCTTCGCCGCCCCCGCTCTCGCCACCGCCCCGCTCACCCTCTGGTATGACCAGCCCTCCGAGAAATGGACCGATGCGCTGCCGCTCGGCAACGGCCGCCTCGCCGCGATGGTCTTCGGCGGCGTCGAGCGCGAACATCTCGCCCTCAACGAGGACACCCTCACCTCCGGCGAACCGCCCGCCGACCTCCGCTCGATCGATATCACCAAGGACTTCGCCCACGTCACCGGGCTGATCAAGGCCGGCAAAAATTCCGAGGCCGACACCTACGTCACCAAACACTGGCTCGGGCGAAACCAACAATGTTACCAGCCGCTCGGCGACCTCTGGCTCGATTTCGCACCTGCCGCCGGCATGGCGAAATCCGCCGTCACCGGCTACAAACGCTGGCTTGATCTCGCCACCGCCACCGCCGGCGTAAGCTTTCAGCGCGACGGCGCGACCTTCACCCGCGAAGTTTTCATCAGCGCGCCCGACCAGGTCATCGTGATCCGCCTGCGCACCGACCGCCCGGGCACCCTCGCCTTCAAAACCTCGTTCAGCTCCGTGCATCCGACCGCCAAGAGCACGACCGCAAACGGCGAGCTCATTTTCCGCGGCCAGCTGCCCGGCTACGTCGGCCGCCGCGACCTCAAAACGGTCGAGCAATGGGGCGACCAGCACAAATATCCCGAGAACTTCACCCCTGACGGCCAGCGCCGGCCGCACGCGGCGCAGGTCCTCTACGGCGCCGACATCGGCGGCCAAGGCATGTTTTTCGAGTCGCGCCTATCCGTGAAAACCGACGGCAAAATGGTCGCCGAAGACGGGGCGCTGCGGATCGAGGGCGCGAGCGAGGCCACCGTTTTCGTCAGCGCCGCCAGCAGCTTCAACGGCCCGGCCAAGAGCCCGAGCCGCGAGGGGATCGATCCGTCCCTGCGCACGAAACACGATCTCCGCGAGGCGGCGGCGCAGGCCTTTCCCCCGTTGCGTGAGCGCCACGTCGCGGACTACGCCGCGTTGTTCAACCGCGTTTCGCTCCACCTCGGCGGCGAGCCGGCGAAAGAGAAACTCCCCACCGACGCGCGCATCGCGGCCTTTCGCGCGACCGGCGATCCCGCGCTGGCGGCGCTGCTGTTCCAGTATGGCCGCTACCTGCTCATCGCCGGCTCCCGCGCCGGCACGCAGCCCCTGAATCTCCAGGGCAAATGGAACGACCTCGTGATCCCGCCCTGGGCCTCGAGCTACACGGTGAACATCAACACCGAGATGAATTACTGGCTGGCGGAAACGACCAATCTCTCCGAGCTGCACGAACCGCTTTTCCGCCTGACGCGCGAGACCGCGGTGACCGGCGTGCTCACCGCGCGCACCATGTATCACCGCCGCGGCTGGGTCGCCCACCACAACGTCACGCTCTGGCGCGACAGTTTCCCCGTCGACGGCGCCGCGCGCGCCGCCTTCTGGAACATGACCGGCGGTTGGTTCTGTTCGCACCTCTGGGAGCACTGGCTCTTCACGGGCGACAAGCAATTCCTCGCCGACGAGGCCTACCCGTTGATGAAGGGCGCAGCCGAATTCTACGCCGACTGGCTCGCGCCCGCGAGCGACGGTTCGGGCGAACTCGTCACCCCCGTGAGCACCTCGCCCGAAAACGCCTTCGTCGGCCCCGACCGCAACAACGCCAGCGTCACCGAGGGCACGACCATGGACCTCGCAATCGTGCGCGAAATTTTTTCCCGCACGATTGCCGCCGCCGAACTTCTCGGCCGCGATCCCGCGCTCACGGCGGAGTTGCGCGGCAAACTCGCCCAGCTCGCACCGTATCGCGTGGGCGCGCGCGGCCAGCTGCAGGAGTGGCGCGCCGACTACAAGGAGGTCGAGCCCACGCACCGCCACCTCTCCCATCTCTACGGCTTCCACCCGGGCAACCAGATCAACCCGGAGACCACGCCCGAACTCTTCCGGGCCGTCGCCCGCACCCTCGAACTGCGCGGCGACGCGGCGACCGGCTGGTCGATGGGCTGGAAAATCAATTTCTGGGCCCGGATGCTCGACGGCGACCACGCCTACGCGATCATCCGCAATTTCTTCAACCTCGTCGGCACGTCGGCCACGTCCATGAAAGGCGGCGGACTGTATCGCAATTTGTTCGACGCCCATCCCCCGTTCCAGATCGACGGCAATTTCGGCTACACCGCCGGCGTCGCCGAGCTGCTCGTGCAGAGCCATGCCGGCGTGCTGCATCTGCTGCCCGCCCTGCCCTCCGCGTGGCCGAGCGGCCGCGTCACCGGCCTGAAGACGCGCGGCGGCTTCGAGGTCGACCTCGAATGGGCCGCGGGAAAACTCACCCGCGCCGTCGTGCGCGCGAAACTCGGCGGCCACCTGCGCCTGCGCACCGCCGACCCTGTGGCCATCAGCGGCGCAACCGCGCCACCCGTGGCCGCCACCGGCGCAAATCCCAATCCGTTTTTTGCCCTCGTCGACGCGGGCCGGCCGGAGATCACCCAGGCCGACGCCCTCCCGACGGTGGCGCTGCGCGCGACGCGCACCGTCGACTTTGCCACGGTGGCGGGCGGCGTTTACGCGATTGCTCCGGCCCGGTAGCTTGCCGCGAAGGCCGCGCGCCGATTGCACCCGGCCCCATTCCCTTTACCGTGCCCCGAACCGATCTTCGTATGAAAACCCACTTCGCCGCCCTGGTTCTTCTCGCCCTCGCCGTCGGGGCCCCGGCCCAGGAGCCGGTACCGGTGCAACTCGCCCCCGCCCCGGCGGACCGGTTCACCGCCGAGCAACTCGAGCAACTCCTCGGGCCCATCGCGCTCTATCCGGACGCGTTGATCGCGCTGATTTTGCCCGCGGCCACGGCCCCGGCGGACATCGTGCTGGCCGCCCGCTACCTCGAAAACGCCGGCGATCCGACCAAGGCCGCGGGCCGTACCTGGGACGAAAGCGTGAAATCGCTCCTCTACTACGCGGAAGTGGTGCGGTGGATGGACACCAATCTCGACTGGACCAAACAGGTCGGCGAAGCCTTCCGCGCCCAACCCGCCGAGACGATGGCGGCGATCCAACGTCTGCGCGCGAAAGCCCGCGCCGCCGGCACGCTGGTCGATTCCCCGCAACAACAGGTGCTCGTCGACCGCGACGTCATCGCCCTCGTGCCCACCCAGCCGGACGTCCTCTACGTGCCCTACTACGATCCGCTCGTCGTTTACAGCCCGCGCCCCGCCTACGCCGGCACCTCGGGCTTCGTGACGTACAGCAGTCCCTTCGCCGTCGGCGCGTGGCTCAGCTTTGATTGCGACTGGCGCCGGCGCACCGTGTGGACGGTCGACCGGCATGGGCCGGCGCGCGGGCCGCACGACTGGCGGCGCCCGGTGTTTCCCGACCAGCCCGGTTACGTAAACGATCCTCGTCGCCGTCCGTGGCAACCCGCCCCTCACCTGCCGCGCCCCGCGCCGGTCACGGCCTCAGTCCGCGTCGAAATCGCGCGTCCCGTCCCGGTCGCTGCGCCGCCCCGGCCGAACGTCCCGCGCGACGACTTTGCCAACCGCCGCTCCGGCCCCGCCGAGCGTCCGCGGCTCAGCCCCGGCCGGCCCGCCGAGGGCAACTATTCCCGCGCGACCGCCCCGGCCCGCGCCCCAACGGTGCCACCCGCGCCCGCGCTCTCCGAGCCCACCGCGCCACCGGCCGTCGCCGGCGCACCCGCACCCATTCCGGCGGCGACCGGCACCCCGCCGGCGAACCGCCGCGGCGATCCCGACCGCGGTCGCAACGCCTACGGCGACCGGGCCAATCGCCCACCACCGCCGCAGACCACACCGACCACCACGCCCGCCGCGCACGTCGTCGGTCCCGTCGCCCCGTCACCCCGGAACAACCCGCCGGTCACCGGCAATCTGGTCGGCCCGTCCGGTCCGCGGGCCACGCCGCCCTCGCCACCCCACAACCCGCCGCCCGCGACCCGCGCGGCCCCGCCTCCGCCGCCTCCGGCCGCGACGCCCGCCGCACCTCCCGCCCCCGCCTCCGAGGACGAGCGCAAGCGCCGCGGCCCCGACGGTGATTTGCGCAAACAGGCGAATTGATTTTGCCCGGCCGCCGGCTCGCGCGGCGGCCGCCCGCCGCCCGAGTTCACCGTCCCGCGCCGACCGCCTCGCGCACGGCATCGACCATGCGCTTCTGCCGCGCTTCGACCGTGGCCATGATCGATTTCACTTTCGCGCGCGCCGCCGCCGGATCGCGGTGGATCGCTTCCAGCCGCGACCACAGTTGCGCGCCGCTCGTCTCGTCGACCTCGAAGAACCAATCATTGGCTCCGATATCCCGATACATCTGTCCCTTGCAGGTATCGGTGGGCTGGCGGACGTAGAACGTCGGCGTGCCGTGGTGCAGCGCGATGAGCGGCGAGTGGCATTCCACGCTCACCACCGCCTGCGCCTTCGCGTAAATCGAGGCGGCCTCATCGGGCAGCCAGTAGGTGTCGCGCCACACGACGTTTTTCTTCACGTCGGCGGGGAGCGGGTCGACGAGTTCGTCTTTCGCCATCTGCACCTGGTAGGTCATCTCGGCGCACGCCATGACCTTGTTGCCCGTCCCGCGCACATAGCGGACGATCAGGTCGCGGAGCTTGTCGTGGTCCTGCTTCGTCGTGCGCTCGTTGATCGCGTCCTTCACGTCGTCGGCGGCCACGCGCTTCGTGCCGGCCTTGATGCGATAGTAAGGCGTGTAGCGGAGACGCGGAATCACGCAGAGGAATTTACCCGCTTCGAGACCGGCGGTTTTGAGGTAGGCGAGACCCTTTGCCTCGTCCCTCAGGTGCATGCCGAGTTGCGCGTCGGGACCGAACTCCACGATGGGCGACTTCACGCCTTGGGCTTTCAGGTAGTCGCGCGTGATGGTGTCGCGGCAGAAGAAAAACGCCGCACGGTCCATGATGAACCGCAGATCGGTGGCGAGGTGCGTGGGCGGCAGCTTGAGCGCGCGTTCGCGCAGGCTGTTGAGCGTGCCGCCCTCGGCATCGCGGGTCGGGCCGATCCCGGAGATCGGGTCGTTGCTTACGCCGAAGACGCCGACGGGTTTGCCCGTGGCCTTCTGAAAAGCGACCGCGTGGTTGGCCGCCGGAAATCCGGAGCCGGACCCGCTGAGGTAGAGATCAGCCTCGCCCCACGCCTTCACGAGATCGGGCTTGTTGGGTTTCCCATCGGCGCCGAGACCGCCCTCGGCGATTTTGAGCCGCGGATAACCTTTCGTGAGCAGGTCGCGCGAGCCGTGGCCGAGCTCGCCGGGCCAGAGGGTGATTTCACACTCGGGGAAATGCTTCCACAGCAGCGAAAGCGCGCCCGGCGTGTGCCCGATGTCGCCGATGTTCACGCTCTGCCACGAGCTGCGGAGGAGAATACGGGGCGGGCGTTTCGGATCGGCGCCGCGGAGGGACGCGGCGAGGGCGGCGGCGGTGGTGGCGGCGAGGAAGTGGCGACGATTCATGGGGGGAGGAATTGGGGAGGTGAACGAGGGCGGGCCGGGCACTCGCCGATCTTCAGTGAAAATGCGCCGCACGCGTCGATCGCCGCAAGGTCAGGCGCCGATGATTCGCTTCAGGACGTTCATCTGAGACTGAGCCCGGTCCTCGACGTAGGCCATCGCTTTGCCGACTTTGACCTGGGCCGCAGGGTAGTCCCGGTGAATGCCCATCAGAATATCGAACATCTTCGTCGCGGGCGTGGCGTCGAACTCCGGCGCCCATTCCTCCAGGCCAATGTCCTTGAACATCCAGCATTTTGGGGAATGGAATTCGGAGAAGGTGTGCATCATCGGCGTGCCCATCGCGAGGGCCATGATCGGCGTGTGCGGCTCGTGGCAAATGACGGTGTGGGCGCGCGCGTAGAAGGAACAGGCCTCGTCCACGTTCCAGAACTCGTCGAAGTTCACGACGTGCTTCTTGAGGCTATCGGGCAGCGGATCGTAGACGAACTGCTTGTTATAGATCATTTCCTTCTGCACCTCGGGGGCGATCACGACTTTCCAGCCGGTTTCCTTCACCCACATCGCGATGAGGTCCTGATAAACTTTTGCCCGGCGGACATCGTCGGCGATGTTCTCCGGCGTTGGATGGAGCGGATTTAGTTTCTGCGGGCGGTTGTCGTCCACCCCGGGGCTGCTGGGTGAGTGCGTGCGGAGCTGCAGCGTGATGAATTTTTTCGGCTCGAGGCCGTGCTTCTTCAAGCGCGCCAGCGCCTTCGCCTCGTCGCGCACGTCGATGCCGAAGCAGCCGTCGGGAGCAAATTCGAGGACGGGCGGCTTGATGCCGGCCCCCCGGAGCATGTTGAGGGTTTTGGAGTCGCGACAGTAAATGAAGGCGGCGCGGTTGAGCAGGGCGATGCGCTCCTCGCTGCCCTTGCCGGTGATCATGTCAGGGAAATACGACTGCGCCTGCAGGCCCCACGGTTTGCCGAGCTTCTGGCAGTAGGCCATGAAATCCGTGGGCTGTCCCATGCCGGGACCGCGGAGAAAAAAGTCGGAGCGCGCGATCGCCTGCTGGACGGGACCGTCCTTCTGGGAAAGCGAGCCCTTCACGATCTCCACGTTCGGGAACCGCCGCTGCAACATCGCGTCGACTTGCGCGTTGGTGTTGGCGGCCCAGAGGATCACCTTCGCCTGCGGGAGATACTGCTCGAGGAAGCGCAGCGTGCCCGGGGTGTGACCGACGTCGCCGATGTTTTTGGTCGCCCAAGCACATTGCAACAGGACGGTTTTTTTGGGCTTCGTCGTCTGACCCAAGGCGGGCAAGGCGCTCGCCCCGAGCGCGAGGCCGGAGGTTTTGAGAAAGGTGCGGCGTGAGATCATTTTTGAGAGAGGATGAGACGTTGTGGCGGGAAATGCGGCTGACTCAAAATGTCCCCTTGAACCCCGCATACCAGTTCGCGCCGTAATTGATCCGGCCACGCACGATCCGGTCACTGGGCGTCGATGGCCCGTAGGTCACGGTGTCCTCGTTGGCCGCGTTGACGTTGCGCCCGATCAGGAAAACGGAAAAGACGCGCGTCAGGCGATACTCGGCCGCCACGTCGGCGATGGCCCGCGATTGCAGATACGTGATGGTGTTGGGCTCGGCGCCGGCGCCAGTGACCTGGCCCTGCTCGATTTGTCCGCGCAGATTGACGGCGACACGCGCGGTGAAGCGCTCCCGGCTGAACGTCACCCCGTAGTTGATGGTCCGCCGCACGAAGCCCGTGAAGCTCGTGGTTTGCGCGCCGGTGCGGCGTTGCAACGTGATATTTCCGAACACGGTGAAGCCCCGCGCCCAGCGCGGGAGGAAGACCAAGTTCTGGCGGTAATCGAACTCAGTGCCCGTGACGCGCGCATCGCCGGCATTTCTCGTCGTGCTCACTTGATAGCCGAGGGCTTGGCCATAAACCGCCGGGTCGATGCCGTAGGGCTCCAGCAACTCGTCCGACGCCGGCTGGAGGGAGGTGCCCCAAAAATCGGTGATGTCGCGGCGATAGCCACGCACCGAGACCACGCCGGTCGAGGGCTCGTTGAAGTAATATTCGAGCGCGAGCCCATAGCTGTCCGCATACCACGGCTTGAGCGACGTATTCGTGAGCGTGATCGTGCGGGCGGTCGTCTCGGTGTCGGGCAGATTCATCGACGGGAGGATGCTGCCGAAGTCCGGCCGGTTGAACGATCGGCCATACGAAGCGCGGGCAATCAGGTCGGGCTGGAGCTTGAACGAGCCGTTGAGGCTCGGGAAGAAATCGTCGTAGGCCTTCTTCGTGCTCGATCCGCGTTCGATGTAGGCGAGTTTGGTGCCGGCCAACGTGGCGAGCGGGGCCGCGACCACCGGGCGGCCGGCGGCATCGCGCACAATCTGCCCGGCGGCGTTGCGTTGATAGATGCGCGTCGGATCGATCAGCGGACCGTTGCCGTCGTCTGCCGTGTGCTCGTAGCGCACGCCGCCAGTCACCTGCAGGCGGCCGTTGAAAAAATTCGAGTCGAGCCGCAGGTAGGGCGCGAGGATCGTCTCGGTGATCGCTTGCGACGTGTTGACCTGGCTGCGGTAGGAATTCACCGCGTCGGCCTCGTTACTCGTGAAATACTCCGGGTGCGCGCGGTAGGTTTCGCCAATCTTGTTGAGGTCGAACCACTGCATGCGCGGGCCGAAGAGCAGCTCGCGCGAGGAGTAGCTCGGGTCGAACCACTGCGCCGCGCTGTCATCCGCCGTGCGCGTCGTGCGATCCGCCCCGATGAAGTTGGTCGCATACGTCGGCCGCTTCAGGTCGCGGCTCTCCGCGCGCAGATCTGCGCCGAGCTTCACGGAGGTGGGCACCACGAAGGCGTAGTCGCGTTTCAGGAAACCGTTGAGCGAGCGCACGACGGCCGTGCTCTTGAAGGTCTGCCCGGAGAGACTCTCGAGGTTGTAGTTGGCGAGGCTGTAGGGATCGACGTCACGCGTGCCGGTCGCGTCCTTGACGGACACCACCTGGGGATGATCGATCGTCAGCTGCTCGAAGCGCACGGTGACATTCCGGAAGAACGCGTTGTTGCTCAGGAAATATCCCTTGTTCGCATAGTGGTTGGTCGCGGCGGAGTACGCGCCGCCCACCTGCCACTGCCAGACCGGGCCGTTGTGTTTGTAGCGGAAGCTCGGCGCCCAGCTCGTGTTGTTCTTCTCGCGTGCGTCGGTCAGGATTTGCACGAAGCCCGCGCCCGCCGCGCCCTGCGTGAAATCGGGGCCGAATGACGCCACGCGACCCGTGTCGAAGTTCAACTGGCGCACCCAGAAATTCTGCGCGTGATAGAAATAGGAGAAGCCGGCCGTGAGCACATCGGTGGGCGAAACGCGCCAGTCCGCCGAGAGATTCAGCGAATCGCGCACGGTGATCTTGGGGCGCTCCTGCAGACGATAGCGCGCGAGATACGGCTTGTCGGGCGTGGTCGCCGGAAAATTGGCCGACTGCGCCGCAACCGTGGGCACCCAGTCCTGCGTTATGCCCGGTCCGTTGTTGCGCGTCCGCGACACCATGCCGCTGGCCGTGAAACCAAAGTTGCGGGAGAGCGGCACCACGGCGCTCACC
>CAJAYO010000490.1 GCA_903948415.1 uncultured Opitutia bacterium
CAAGGGTTTCGTTGTCCCCCCAAAGACCCGCGCGTTCGTGCGCCCATGCTCCCGATCGCTCGTCGCCCCGCCGTCCTTCGGCCCGCAGTGATCCGTCCGCCGCTTGTCCTCGATCGTGAACGCCGGGGGCTTCCGCGTCCGGATCCCCCCTCCCGCGCGCGCGAGCTTCGTCGCCCCGTAGCCGTGCAGCGCCTTCCTGTGCGTCGGGCTTCCGCCTCTCCGACAAGGCCGGAAAAATCCAGGCCACCTGGCACGGACTCTCCAGCCCGTGGCTTTGCGACCAACCTCGGTTGTCGTCCAGACTCGCTCGGGCGGCCGCTGGCGGGCAGGCCGCAGCTCGGCGCCAGGCTCCGGCCCTGCGCTCCCACTGCCGCCAGCCGCGCGAGGAGAGCGTTTCCCGAAAACTGCGCCGCGCCCCGCGCGGTCCGCCCTCTGCGCCGCTGCGCGCTCACGCCATCCCCCGCCTTTTCCCGTAACCTTCCCCCGCCATTCGAGTTTCCCTTCCGCCCACCTCCGTCCAACCTCCGCCCGCCGGCTCAGTTCTACTCGCTCCGCTCTCCTCTCTCGGCTCTCACCTTTCCCCGATGCTTTCCCTCCGCTCCGTCACCAAACGCTACGGGGCCCTCACCGCCCTCGACGGCATCTCCCTCGACCTCACCCGCGGCGAATTCTTCGGACTCCTCGGCCCCAACGGCGCCGGCAAGTCCACCACCATGTCCCTGATCGCCGGCCTCCGCGCCCCCGACTCCGGCACCCTCACCCTCGACGGCCAGCCCCTCACCGCCGCCCATTCCGCCGCCCGCCTCTCCCTCGGCCTCGTCCCGCAACACGTCGCCCTCTACCCCGATCTCTCGGCCGACCAAAACCTCCGCATCTTCGGCGAACTCTACGGCCTCCGCGGCGCCGACCTCCGCGCCCGCATCGACGCCGCCCTCGAAGCCGTCCAACTCGCCGACCGCCGCCGCGAGCCCGTGAAAAACTTTTCCGGCGGCATGGCCCGCCGCCTCAACCTCGTCGCCGCCCTCCTCCACCGCCCCAAACTCCTCCTCTGCGACGAACCCACCGTCGGCGTCGATCCCCAGTCCCGCAACGCCCTCTTCGAATACCTCGAACGCCTCAACCGCGAAGGCCTCACCGTCATCTACTCCACCCACTACATGGAGGAAGCCACGCGCCTCTGCTCCCGCATCGGCATCATCGACCACGGCAAACTGCACGCCCTCGGCACCCTCGACGAACTCCTCGCCCGCCTCCCGTTCGAAGAAGAAATCCGCTTCCCCGCCACGAGCACCACCGCGCCTCTCGCGGCCCAACTCTCGTCCCGCGGCGAACTCACCACCGAAAACGACACCCACCGCTTCCGCCCGCACCTCGACTTCAAACTCTCGGCTTTCTTCGCCCTCGCCGAGTCCCACGCCCTCCCTGGCCGCCTCTTCACCAGCCAGCGCCCCACCCTCGAAGCCCTCTTCCTCCACCTCACCGGCCGCACCCTCCGGGAGTAAAAGTGAAAATGAAAGGGCGTCACCCGCGCCCCACTCCCGCACCTCAGTCACGAGACCTTAATCATTAGTCCTTGGTCCTTCCGCCCCCTTTCCCTCTCACGCTCACTTTCCCTCCCGCTCTCACTTTCCCTCTCACTCTCACTTTCCCTCTCACTTTCACTTTCCCTCTCACTTTCACTTTCCCTTTCCCTCTCCCCTTCCCTTCTCCGATGCATCCCGTGCTCGTCCTCGTCCGCAAAGACTTCACGCATTTCTTCCGCAACAAAGCCGCGGTCTCCCTCACCTTCATCATCCCGTTCGTGATGATCTGGCTCTTCGGCCTCGTCTTCGGCGTCAACCGCAAGGACTCCGGCCCCTCCGGCATCCCCCTCGCCGTCGTCAACGCCAGCGCCAACCCCGCCGCCGCCAAACTCGTCGACGCCCTCCGCGCCGAGAAAAGCTTCCGCGTCATCACCACCACCGACGCCCCCGCCCAACGCCCCCTCACCGAGGCCGACCTCCGCCCCCTGATGCAGGCCCCCGGCGCCCGCTTCCGCTTCGCCCTCGTCATTCCCGACGATCTCATCAGCGACACCCGCCTCGGTCTCCACCTGAAATTTTTCTCCAACCCCCGCAACGAAATCGAAACCCAGACGGTCAACGGTCTCCTCCAAAAAACGCTCTTCTCCAACGTCCCCGAACTCCTCGGCCAATCCCTCCAGGCCCGCGCGAAAAGATTCCTCGGTGACGCCAACCTCGACCGCTTCAACGGCGCCCTCGCCTCCGCCATCGGCACCGCGTTCGGCGGCGACCCCGCGGACCTCCGGCGCAAGCTTTCCGCCGGCGACTTCGGCATCGCCGACCTCACGCAAAAGAAACCCGTCGATCCCACCCTCCGCCGCCTCGACACCCCACCCGCCCCCTCCCTTCCCGCCAACTCTGCCCCTTCCACTTCAACGCCCGCAGCTTCAGCTGGCCCATCAGCCACCACCGACGTGTTTTCCCAGATCGTCCGCATCGACACCGAGCAAGTCGTCGGCGCCAACGTGAAAAACCCCGCCGCCACCACCCTCGTCGGCGGCTGGGCCATCCAGTTTCTCCTCTTCGCCGTCAGCGCCTCCGCCGCCAGTCTCTTCCGCGAGCGCGACGCCGGGATTTTCCAACGCCTCCTCGCCGCCCCGGTCACCCGCGCGCACATCCTCTGGAGCAAATTCCTCTACGGCGTCGCCCTCGGACTCCTGCAACTCGTCGTGCTCTTCCTCGCCTCGACCCTGATCTACGGCACCGAAGTCCTCCCCCACCTCGGCCTCCTCGTGCTCGTCTGTCTTTTCGCCGCCGCCACCTGCACCTCCTTCGGGATGCTGCTCGCCGCCGTCTCGTCTTCCCCCGAAGCCGCCAGCGGCCTCGCCACCTTCCTCATTATGCTCATGAGCGCGATCGGCGGCGCTTGGTTCCCCATCACGTTCATGCCCGAGTTCATCCAGCCGTTCAGCAAACTCACCCTCGTTTACTGGTCGATGGAAGGCTTCAGCGCCGTCCTCTGGGCCGGCCAATCCTTCACGCAAATCCTCCCCATCCTCAGCGTCCTTGGCGCAATCACCGCCACCGTCATGAGCCTCGCGATCTGGCGCTTCAACCGCGGCAATATCTTCGGCTAACCCGAAGCCGCGGGCAAATCCCACGGCCGCTCACCCGTGGCCGCGAGTCCCAGCGAACGGACCGGGACTCATCCTCGGCGCAACGACCGCCCCGCGCACCCCTGCTCTCCGCGCGCCCGCAGACCCCGTCTCCGCGCCCCTCGCCCGGCCCCTTCGCCCCCACCCGGCCCGCGGCTCTCCGCGCCCATCACACGGCCTGGCTCCGTGGCCTCTGTGCGCCTCCTCCGTCCTCTGTGACTCATGCCTTGGCCAAATTCGGCCACCTTGTTCTCCCCTTCCCACCCCACGTTCCTACGGTTTAACCACCGACCCCAAAAATTCCTCCAGCGCCGCCGTCGCCGGATCGCCCTCCACCCCGAGGTTCGCATTGATCCGCCCGTGGTCCGTGTCCTTCGCACCCAACACCCGCACGCGCACCCCCGCCTCCTTCAGTACCGCGCCAAACCGCTGCGCCTGCGCGCTCACATCCGGATGCCCGGCGACATGGAGGATCAGAAACGGCGGGATCCCCTTGCCCTTCGCCACGTGCGTCACCGCCGAAAAATCGCGGTGCCGCACCGGGTCGTTGCCGAATTTCAGCCGGTGACCGTATTTCGGCAGCGGCAGCCCGTGCACCCGCGCCCGCGTCTCCGCCACCTCGATCATCGCCGGAATATCGAACGTGTCTCCATCCACCGGCACGCAGCCTTTGATCGGCGCCAGCGAAAGCCCGCGCTCCTTCAAATAACGCTCGTCCGTGCAAAGCAGCGCCGCGAGCTGCGCCCCCGACGAGTGCCCCATCACCAGCACGCGCTGCGGATCGCCCCCGTAGCGCGCAATATTCGCCTGCACCCACGCAAACGCCTGCGCCACGTCCCGCACGATCGCGCCCATCTCCACCGTCGGCAGCAGCCGGTGGTTCAGTGCCACAAAGACGAATCCCTTCTCGTTAAAAAACTTCGGCTTCACCTGCACACTCCCCTTGTCCCCGCCCTGCCAGCCGCCGCCATGCACCCAAAATACCACCGGCGCCCCCTTCGCCCCCGCCGGCGCATACACGTCGAGCACTTGCCGCTCGTGCGCCGCCTCGGCGTACCGCAGATCGCGGACCACCGGCTGCGCCCATCCGACCGCGCCGAAGACCCACCCCACCAGCAGACCGCGGAACAAATTTTTCATAGGCAAAAGCGACGTGGCGGACACGCTACTTCCCCCGCCCGGTAATCCGAGCCAAAAGTGGGCTGCCGCATCGCGGGACGGGCAAAAAAATATTTTTCCGCCTCCACGCTTGCAGAGCGAAAAACGCAGCCCATAACCCGGCTTCTTTCGCCGCTCGCATGCCCGCTTCCACCTCCGCCCCTCGCACTCCCGCCACCGCTCCTTCTGCGGTCGCCGATGCGCCCGGCACCGCGGCCCGCCTCGAGGAAGACCAGCATCAGCTCGCCCGCTGGCGCGATGAACTCGAAGCCCGCCTCGAGGAACGTCTCGCCCACCAGGCCCGCCAGCGCGACCAGCTCGACGACGCCCTCGACCACCTCGAAGGCGTCCGCCAATCCATCCGCGACCGCACCGCCGACCTCGCCGCCCCCGCGCCTTCCGCTCTCCCTGCTCCGGCCCCCGCCTCCGAGCTCTCCACGCTCAACGCTCAACTTTCAGCCAAAACGGTTCCGGTGCCGGAACCGTTTTCCCCCACCGACCTCGCCACCTACCGCCTCCCGTCGCTCGACCTCCTCCGCCCCGCCTCCGCCGCCGAGAAAAATTTCTCCAGTCCCGAGGAACTCGCGACCAACAAGCGCATCCTCCAGGACTCCCTCGACAGCTTCACCATCGACGCCTTCGTCCACGACGCCATCGTCGGCCCCCGCGTCACCCAGTTCCGCGTCAAACCCGGCTTCGGCGTCCGCGTCGAATCCATCGTCGCCCTCGAAAAAAATCTCGCCCTCTCCCTCTCCGCCAACGCCGTCCGCATCCAGGCCCCCATCCCCGGCGAAAGCTACGTCGGCGTCGAAATCCCCAACCGCCACTCCGCGCCCCTCGCCCTCCGCGCCTCCTTCGAATCCGACGCCTGGCGCACCCACACCGGCGAACTCCCCCTCATCCTCGGCGTCGATATCGCCGGCCGCCACGTCATCCTCGACCTCGCCCGCGCCCCCCACGCCCTCATCGCCGGCGCCACCGGCTCCGGCAAATCAGTCTGTATCAGCAATCTCATTCTTTCGCTGATTTACCGCTTCCGCCCCGACGAACTCGAGCTCGTCCTCATCGACCCCAAGATCGTCGAGTTCGCCATCTACCGCGATCTCCCGCACCTCATCCATCCTGTCGTCACCGAGCCCAAGCAAGCCGTCCAAGCCCTGAAGTGGCTCGTTCGCGAAATGGAGCGCCGCTACTCCGTCCTCGCCGAAAAATCCGTCCGTAATCTCGCTGGCTACAACGCCAAGGCCGCCGCCGAGGGGTTCCCTAAACTACCTTACATCGTCCTCGTCATCGACGAACTCGCCGACCTCATGATGACCGCCGCCCAGGACGTCGAGACG
>CAJAYO010000491.1 GCA_903948415.1 uncultured Opitutia bacterium
CAGGCGCTGAAGAAGATGGGGCACGACCCCGCGAAGACCTTCAACGACCGTCTCATCCGCTTCATGAGCGAGCAGGCCAACCAGCCCGCTCCCACCAAAATCAAGCCCACCGAGCGCGAAGCCCCGCCCGGCGGCGCCTGACCTCCGCGTCCTCCCGCCGGCGCCCGGGGCCCGCGTTACTTTTCAGGTGACGCCCACCCCCGCGCCACTACGGTCGCCCGCATGTCATCTCCCGCTCCGCGCGCCGCCGGCCGCAAACCCGACCAACTGCGTCCGATTTCCTTCGAAGCCAACATCGCGCCCCACGCCACCGGCTCGGTGCTCGTCTCCTTCGGCCTCACCCGCGTCATCTGCGCCGCGACCATCGAGGCGAACGTCCCCACCTGGATGAAACAACAGAAGGTCCCCGGCGGCTGGCTCACCGCCGAGTATTCGATGCTCCCCTACTCGACGCTCGACCGCAAACCCCGCGAAATCTCCCGCGGCAAGGCCGACGGCCGCAACATCGAGATCCAGCGCCTCATCGGCCGCTCCCTCCGCGCCGTCCTCGATCTGAAAAAACTCGGCCAAAACACCCTCTGGCTCGATTGCGACGTCCTCCAGGCCGACGGCGGCACCCGCACCGCCTCCATCACCGGCGCCTACCTCGCCGCCCGCCTCGCGATCCAAAAACTTCTCGACGCGAAAAAAATCGCCGAAAACCCCCTCACCGATTCCGTCGCCGCCGTCAGCGCCGGCATTTTCGACGGCCAGGCTCTCCTCGACCTCGACTACCTCGAGGACAAGGACGCCGAGGTCGACGCCAACATCGTGATGACCGGCCGTGGCCAGTTCGTCGAGGTGCAGGGCAGCGGCGAGGAAACCACATTCTCGGGCGACCAGCTCCAGTCCCTCCTCGGCCTCGCCCAAACCGGCCTGAAGGAACTCGCCTCGCTCCAGTCCGCCTTCCTCGCGCGCCAGTTGCTGAAAATGTAGAGCGCGCCGGCCGGCCCGCGGCCCGCGTCGATCGGCTTGCCCGGCCTGCCCGGCCCACCGGGTGCGCCCGCCCGCCCGTCCGTCAGCTTGCCGGACAATCCGCGCGGGCCGAGGGCGCCCCGCTCCGGCCGGACGGTCCTTGGCCGCCGCCCGGGCGCACCGCTCCCCCCGCGGTCAACCCTACTTCTTCTCCGGTTCCGCCTTCGCCGCCCCGAAATTCCCGCTTTCCGCCGCGTACACAAAACCCTCCGTCACGCTTTTCAACTCCTCCCACCGGGAACGGATCTTCTTCGCCTCCTCCGTCGTAATGATGCTGTCCGCCGACGAAATCGCGATCGCCGCCAACATGTCGGCGAACTCCTGCACGATCCCGTTCGTCAGCGGAATCAGCGCCTGATTCGGCGGCAGGTTTTTCGGATTGCGGATGTAAAAACCGTCCGCCTGTTCGCACACCCACTGCGCCACCCGCGCGTCCTTCGTGATGCGGATGAGCTGCCCCACCCGGTCGAGCGGACTGCCCGTGCCGCTCCCGCTGTCGTCCTCGGGCAACTCGGCCCACTTGTAGATGAGCGACAGCGACAGCTGCATCTCGGCGGCAATCTGTTTTGCGCTGGTCCGCTTCAACACTTCTTTCATCACCTCGTGCGATTCCATGATGGCGCGAGCGTGCCGCCGCGGAGCGGCGGCGCAACCTAGTAAGTGTCTTCCCTGCCCGGAAATGCATCCCGCCCCGCCGCCCGCCCGCCCCGCCCGGCCCGCAATCGTCCCCGCCTCCCGCCACCTTGTCCGCCCCCCGCCCCTGCCCCGCCACGCCGGCCCCGCCGCCTCGGTCGCTTTTTTTTCGTGCGTCCCCCGCCCCGACTCTGACTAACTCCGCGTTTCTCCCTCTCCCTTTCACATGAATATCCACGAGTATCAGGCCAAAGCCCTCTTTGAAAAATTCGGTATCGCCGTGCCCAAGGGCACGACCGCCACGACACCCGAGGCCTTCATCACCGCCCTCGCCGACCTCCCCGAAGGGCCCACCATGGTGAAATCCCAGATCCACGCCGGCGGCCGCGGCAAAGGCACCTTCACCGACGGCTTCAAGGGCGGCGTCAAATTCTGCAAGACCAAGCACGACGCCCGCGAAATGGCCGCCAAGATGCTCGGCAACACCCTCGTCACCGCCCAGACCGGCCCCGCCGGCCGCAAGGTCCAGACCATCTACTTCACCGTCGCGAGCGAAATCAAAAAGGAATACTACCTCGCCATCCTCCTCGACCGAAACTCCTCCAAACCCGTCATCGTCGCCTCCACCGAAGGCGGCATGGACATCGAGAAGGTCGCCCACGACACCCCGGAAAAACTCTTCAAGATCATCGTCGACCCCGCCTACGGCCTCGCCGATTTCCAGGTCCGCGAACTCATCTTCAAGCTCGGCTTCACCGGCGCCGAAGCCAAGCACGCCGCCAAGCTCATCCGCAACCTCTACACCTGCTACTGGGAGACCGACGCCGCCATGCTCGAGGTCAACCCCCTCATCACCACCCCCACCGGCGAAGTCCTCGCCCTCGACGCGAAAGTCTCCTTCGACGACAACGCCCTCTTCCGCCACCCCGAGATCGTTTCCCTCCGCGACCTCAACGAGGAAGACTCCAAGGAAATCGAGGCCTCGAAACACTCCCTCAGCTACATCGCGCTCGACGGCAACATCGCCTGCCTCGTCAACGGCGCCGGCCTCGCGATGAGCACGATGGACATCATCCAGCACTTCGGCGGCACCCCCGCCAACTTCCTCGACGTCGGCGGCGGCGCGACCAAGGCCCAGGTCATCGCCGCCTTCAAAATCATCCTCGGCGACCCGAACGTGAAGGGCATCCTCGTCAATATTTTCGGCGGCATCATGGACTGCAACGTCATCGCCACCGGCATCGTCGAAGCCGTCAAGGAAGTCGGCCTCAAACTCCCCCTCGTCGTCCGCCTCGAGGGCAACAACGTCCTCGCCGGCAAGGCCACCCTCGACGCCTCCGGCCTCGCCCTCGTCTCCGGCAGCACCATGGCCGACGCCGCCCAAAAAATCGTCAAACTCGTGGCCTGAGCGCCTGCGGCGCGGTTGAAGCAGGAAGTTTAGGTTCAAAAAAACCTCTCCCCGCCTCACCCGCCCTCCTCTCTTCAACTTAAATTTCCAACTAAACTCACCGCGCGCCGCGCGACATCACCATGGCCATTCTCATCACTCCCTCCACCAAGATTCTCGTCCAAGGCATCACCGGCGATTTCGGCGGCCGCCACGCCAAGCTCTCCCTCGACTACGGCACCCAGGTCGTCGCCGGCGTCACCCCCGGCAAGGGCGGCCTCTTCTTCGAGCACGGCACCCACAAGGTCCCGATCTTCAACTCCGTCGCCGACGCCGTCAAAGCCACCGGCGCCACCGTCTCCGCCGTCTTCGTCCCGCCGCCCTTCGCCGCCGACGCCATCCTCGAGGGCGTCGACGCCGGCCTCGATCTCGTCGTCGCCATCACCGAGGGCATCCCGGTCAAAGACATGATCCGCGTGAAGCGCGCCATGCAGGGCAAAGCCACGCGGCTCCTCGGTCCCAACTGCCCCGGTATCGTCACTCCGGGCACCGGCAAGGATTCGTCCGGCGGCTGCCGCATCGGCATCGCCCCCGGTTACATTCACAAACAGGGCCACGTCGGTGTCGTCTCCCGCTCCGGCACCCTCACCTACGAGGCCGTCTTCCAACTCACCTCGAAAAACATCGGCCAGACCACCTGCGTCGGCATCGGCGGCGACCCCGTCAACGGCACCTCCCACCTCGACATCATCAAACTCTTCAATGCCGACCCCGAGACCCACGGGATCATTTTGATCGGTGAGATCGGCGGCAACGCCGAGGTCGAGGCCGCCCGCTGGATCAAGGCCAACTGCAAGAAACCCGTCGCCGGGTTCATCGCCGGGGCGACCGCCCCCGCCGGCCGCCGCATGGGCCACGCCGGCGCGATCGTCGGCGGCGCCGAGGACACCGCCGCCGCCAAGATCGCCGTCTTCCAGGAATGCGGCATCGAGGTCGCCGTGACCCCCTCCGACATGGCCGACGCCCTCCTCCGCTCGGCGAAGGCGATGGGTGTCACGCTGACCTAAACGCCCGACCACCGCTTCCGTTCAACGCCGCCCCTCGCCGGGCGGCGTTTTTTTGCGTTCGAACCGCCCGGTCCCGATCTCCGCCCGTTCCGCCCATCGGCGTTTTCAGCTCCTCGGCGCTCGACGGCGAGATCCCCGCGCGTCCCCTCGCCTCTTCGGCTCGCCTGTCGCTTGCCGCAGGCGGATCTCAGCGAACCTTCGCACTCCCACGCTGGAGGCTGGCACGGGGGTCATGGCACGGGCGTAAGTGCGGAGGCCACGAGGGGGGCGGTGCGGGTGGTGGTCATCACTGACTCATGCAGATCCAGACGCTATCGGGCGGCCGGTCGCGGAAAACGACCGGTCGCACCCCCTCCGCGCCAGCCAGCACCGGGTGGTGCTGGGAGACCCCGCCCCCGTTCGTAACCGGGGCGGCGACATCCCTCGCCGCCTGGGCGAAGGACTGGCGGCCCGCCCCGCGGCTTGCCGGCCGACGCGACGAGGCAACGCCGCAACGTGCGCGGCCCGACGCTGCGCCGGCCGGTCAGGGTCGGGCGTTTTTCGGTCACCCCCGGCGCGTTGGCCGGCCGCATGCGGCCCCGTTGCTCAAGGGACGCCGCGTGATGGGTAGTTCCCCTGCTTGGAAATTGATGGTATGAGTGCTCTCTTTCCCAACGCCAAATCACCCCTTGACCCCGTCTTCATTCATATTCCCGCGTTCCCGCCGCGCCGCCATGACTTTGGTCGAAGTGATTGTGGCGGTCGGTGTGCTCGCGATGATGCTGGGGGGAATCTTGAGCTCGCTCGTCCAAATGCGCCGCCAGGCCGCCGCCAGCGTCGCGCAGAATTGCGCGCTGACCATCGTTCAGGGTTACATTGAGCAGATAAAAAACATCCCTTTGCAGCAGTTCGTGAACTCCGATCCGTTCGACCAACAGAATAATCCCCGGCTGACCGTTTCCTTCGCCCTGCCCACGATGAAGGAACAAGCGGTGTCGTCGATCCAGTTGCGCACCACGCCTTCAACCGTGGCGCTGTCCACGCTGACCGGTGCGAGGCCCGGGGTGACCCCCACCGGGGTCGTGGACAACCTGCAGTCCTTTGATATGGACAGCCGGCTGATTCCCGGCACGGCGTCCTGGGCGACGGTCTGGCCCGGAGCCAATGCGAGCCTGACCGCGTATCCGATGACGGTGCCCGGCAAGACCGATCTCCGGATGAATTTCTGGGTCCAGATCAGCGATTTGTCTCCGACCTCGCCCGCACAGACCAAAGTTTACGGCGTCGTGATCGTCTATACCTGGCAGCATTTGGACGGGGGCGTCATCAAATACCGCATGGATTCCGTCCGCACGATGCGCTCCGTCGTGCAGACTTTTTGACCGCCATGAATCGGCTGACTTCAAACGCTCGCGGCCGCCGCCCCGGATTCACCCTCGTCGAACTCATGATCGCGGTCACTTTGACCGGATTGGCGACGGTCG
>CAJAYO010000492.1 GCA_903948415.1 uncultured Opitutia bacterium
AAATTGTGCCGGAGCGGACGCCGTTCGCATCCACCGCGTCGGCCGTGTAGGTGATTGTCGTCGGTCCGGTGTCGCTGCTGGGATTCCCCGAATCGTTGTCGGATCCGTTACCCCCTCCCGCGAAGGCGTAGGCGGCTCCGTTCCTCCAGACATTGACCTCCGTCAGATTGCCGTCCGCGTCGTGACCGTGTGCGGAGACGGTGTAGCTCTGGCCGCTTGCGACCGTGCCGGGCGTCGTGTTCCACGCGATAGTCGGCGCACTGTTGGGCGGCGCGTTGACGGTAAATGTCGCCGTCTGTGTCGCCGGGCCACCAAAACCTTGGGCAGTGATGGTGTAGGTATAGGTGCCGGCGGACAGGCTGCTGACTGCCTGGCTCCCGCTCGTGGCCGAGCTACTGACACCGTTACCGCTCACCGCCACTGCCGTCGCGTTGGTGGTGGACCACGTTATCGTGGTCGAACCGGGAGCCGTGGCGCTGGTCGGACTGGCGCTGATCGACGCCGTCACCGACGGCGGCGCACTGATGGTGACCGTCTGCGAAATTGTGCCTGATCGGACACCGTTCGCATCCACCGCGTCGGCTGTATAGGTGACCGTCGTCGGTCCGGTGTCGCTGCTGGGGTACCCCGAATCGTTGTCGGTGCCGTTGCCTCCTCCGGCGAAGGCATAGGCCGATCCATTTCTCCACACGTTGACCTCGGTGAGATTTCCGTCCGCGTCGTGGCCGTGCGCCGAAATCGTGTAGCTTTGGCCGCTGGCAACCGTGCCCGGGGTGGTATTCCACGTGATCGTCGGCGCCGTATTGGCCGCGGCAATCGTGACCGTGTGGGTGATGGTCGCGGATGATGCCCCGACGGAATCGACGGCTTGCGCGGTAAAGGTCACCGATGCCGGACCGACGTCGGAGGTGGTGTTACCGGAATCGTTGTCGGTGCCGTTACCGCCGCCCACGTAGGCAAACCCCACCCCGGCCTTCCACACGTTCACCTGCGTGAGGTTGCCGTCGGCGTCGTGACCGTGGGCGGTGATGGTATAATTTTGCGAACTTCCCGCGCTGGTCGGCGCGGAGGTCCAGGTGATCGTGGGGGCGTTGTTGGTGGCCGTGAAAACGGCGGTAACACTCTTGTCCGCGTCCATGGTGAGGGTCGCGGGATTGGAGGAACCGGACAACGCTCCCTGCCAGCCGGTGAAGGCAAAGCCGTTGCCGGGGGTGGCGGTGACCGTCGCGGTGCTACCGCCGCCGTAGTTTCCGCCGCCAGACACGGAGCCGCTGCCCGTGACGCTGGTGGTCAGCGCAAAAGTTGTGGCCGGTGCGACGTCGATGAAGGCGGTGATCCGCCGTCCCCAGCCGCCATAGCCCGCGCCGTTGGGCGGGTTGTGCGGCCAGATATACCAATCGCTTGGAGCGTCGCCGTAAACCCAACTGTCAACCGAGCCTCCATCCGATGCCCAATAGCTCCACCGGCCGAGTTCGTTGAACGTCACGGTGGTCGGAGCATATCCGTCCGGCGCGCCGAAACCCCAGCGGTCGGTGTTCTCGTAGACTTGTCCCGATGGGCTGACGGTCCACGTGCGGTTCCACAGTTCGATCCGTTCGTTGACCCCTGAGTCGACCCGTTCGCGGACGGTCGTGTGCCCGGACCAAACTCCGACGGTTGAGCCGAACGTGACATTGTTGACGGGCTGCGCGTGGAGCCCGGTGAAGGCGAACACCCCGAGAAGGAAAAGTGACAGAATAGAGGAGAAGAGTTTCATTGGACGGTGACGGAGGCGTTTTCGCGGAGGTGGAAGCGCAACGCCTCCACGCCCGGCCACGCCGTGCCGCGGTTGATGGTGATGAGCCGGCCGCCGAGGATCTCCGGCGTGCTCGTGGCTCCTGAATTCGCCGCCGCGGTGAACGCGTTTGGCGTGTTGTTGAACGACACGAACGCTTGTTCGGTCGGGTGGTTGTTGTTCACCGTCACCCGGTATTTCGGTAGGACGATGCGGCGCACGCTGAACCGATGCACCTGGGTCAGTCCGCCGGAGCCCTGATGCCACGCGGCGATCTGGGCCGCGCTCAACCGGCTCTGCCAGAGCGCCGGAAGAATCGCGGTGCGACTTTCCCAATCGTGATTCCAAATCGCATCGAACCACGCGGCGGTGTTTTCGTAAGCCGGCAAGGCGAGCTGTTCGCTGCGCGCCACGAGGCTTACCAGCAGAAATCGCTGGCGCCCGGATTCGTCCGCCCCGGCGAAAAGCAGGCGCGGATTCCCCAGCGGATTGAACGCGATAAGTGAAAGTGCCGGCTGCGCGCCCGGTGCGGCTCCCACCTGGGGACTGAGCCCGCGCAGCCGCGCGACTTTCGCAAACCACGCCGCGTTGTCGGTGGTCGTGTAAAGAGCCGTGGTCGATGCCGAGAAGACGGTCGTCGAATCGGTGCCCGCAGTGGTGCCGGGCAATGCGGCCACATTCAGATTGGTGAGATCGTTGTTCTCGAACGACGCGTTGATCGTGCTGGCCAATTCATCGAGCGAACGGGCCTCGGCCTCGCGGCGACTCCGCTCGACGATGTCGCGGACCGACGGTGCGAGCGCGGCGGCGAGCGCGCCCAGCACAAACAGCACGAGGACGAGTTCGAGCAACGTGAAGCCACCGGGGCCACCGTGCTCGTTCAGGCATGATCGCCGGCCGCAGAGAAGTGGGATGCGCGGGATCATGGTCAACGCGCGTTCACTCCCCCGAGTAGCGAGAACAGCGGCAGGAAGAACGACAGGGCGATCAGGCCGACGATGCCGGTGAGCGTTGCGAGGAGCGCGGGCTCCAGCAGCGCCAGGGCGGTTGAGAGCTGTTCGCGGGCGCGGCTCGCCGCGTAGTCTTCGATGTGTCGCAACGCCGCTCCGAGCTGTCCGGTGGTTTCCCCGGACTTGAGGGCGGGCACGATGAATCCCGGAAACGCGTGCTGCTTCGGCAACGCGGCGTAAAGCGGCTGGCCCATGGCGACGCGTTCTCGCGCGGCGAGCAGCTGGCGCGCCATCACGGCGTTGCCGGTCAGCTCCGCCCCGGTCTTCAGTGCTTCGAGAAGCGGAATACCCGCCTCGTGGAGCAGCCGACAATGGGCGGCGAATCGTGCGGTGGCGAGATGCCGGATGACATCGCCCAGCAAGGGCAAACGGAGTAGCACGGCATCCCGCGTGTGACGAACCCGCGGTGAACGCGCCACGGCTCCCGCGACACCAACGGCACCGACCAACAGCGCCACGACCACGGGCCACCCGTGCCGGACCAGATCGCTCGCGGCGATGAGCGCCACCGTGACAGCCGGCAAGGTGAGATGCAGCGAGGTGAAAATTGCCG
>CAJAYO010000493.1 GCA_903948415.1 uncultured Opitutia bacterium
GACCTCGGTATCCAAGGCGTGCTCACCGACCTCCGGACGCCCCACATCGACGCCCTCGCCCGCAGCGGCGTGCTTGCGAAACACGGCTACAGCACCGCCCCCCAATGCGTGCCCTCCCGCGCCGGCCTGATGATCGGAAAATTCCAGGGCCGCTTCGGCGTCGAGGCCAACGGCGACACGCTCGACGGCTTCAACCAAGAGACCACCTTCGCCACGCGCCTCCAAAAAGCCGGCTATGCCACGGCCCAATTCGGCAAATGGCACCTCGGCCCCACTTTAGAAATCCCCCGCCACGGCTTCACCCACGTCTTCAGCCAGAACGGCGGCCAACCCTTCTCCGCCAACCTCACCCTCGACGGCCAGGACCGCCCCATGGGCAATCTCCCGCCCGAGCTGTATCACGTCGACGCCTGCAGCCGCGCCGCCGCCGCGCTCATCGCCCGCTACCGCCACCAGCCCTTCTTCCTCTACGTCGCCTACCGCGCGCCCCACGTCCCGCTCGACGCGCCGAAAAAATACCTCGACCGCTTCCCCGGCGACATGCCCCAGCGCCGCCGCCAAGCCCTCGCGATGCTCTCCGCCGTGGACGACGGCGTCGGACTCCTCACCGCGACGCTGAAAAAGCACGGCCTCACCGAAAACACCCTGATCTTTCTCATCGGGGACAACGGCGCTCCGCTCAAAATCACCAAGCTCGACGCGCCCGGTGGCGGACCCGGTTGGGACGGCAGCCTGAACACTCCGCTCAACGGTGAAAAAGGCATGTTGGCCGAGGGTGGCATGCACACGCCTTTTGTCGTCGCGTGGCCCGGCACCATTCCCGCCGGCCAAACTTATCTTCATCCCGTCACCGCCCTCGACGTCGCCGCCACGGCCTGTGCGATGGCCCACATCGCCACCCAGCCCGGTGACCTCGACGGCGTAAATCTCCTGCCCCACCTCACGGGCAAGCTCACCCCTGCGCCGCACGATGCGCTCTACTGGCGCTGGGTCGCCCAGTCTGCCATCCGCGAAGGCAACTGGAAACTCCTCCGCGGCGGCGACCGCGAATACCTCTACGACCTCGGCACCGACCTCGCAGAAAAACACAACCTCGCCGCGCAGCACCCCGAGATCGCCGCCCGCCTCCGCGCCAAACTCACCACGTGGAGCCACGGTCTCAAACCGCCCGGCCTGACCCACGGCGCCATGTCCCCGACATGGCAGACCTACTACGATGTCTACCTCGACGGAAAACCCCTCTCCGCCGCCGCCGCCGGCGATGACGACGAGGCGAAAGCTCCACCCACCAAGGGCAAAGCCCGCAAACAGAAGAAACCGTAACCACGCCGTAGGGCGAGGTCTCCGCCCCGCCCTCACCTCGCCGTACCATTGCGAAGAGCCGAGCCAAACCGCAGCGCCCAGCTCGTATACTTTATGGGGAGGCGACGCCCTCGTCGTGTTTGACGCGTAAACCGCGACGCTGGCTTCGCGGCTCCAGCCTGCGCAGTGTTTCGGAAAACCATCGGCACGGTAAAAGGGTCCTCCCGGTCGGCCGGCATGGATTAACGGTTTCCCTCCACCCAGTCCGCTGCTCCCGCCACCACGCCCATTCACAAAATCCCCACTGAACCTCACCGCCTCTCGATCTCAAAATTTTGGCGCCCGTTTGCTTTCGCCTTCAGCCTTGGCCTTCAACCAGGCGAAGCGCCTTTCCAGTAAAGCTGAGCGAAGCGTGAGCTTGTCTTTAGACGAGGTGGGATGCGCCGCTGAACACCCACGTTGGCTAGTCCTCCACGTCTCGACACAGGGTGTCGAGCTGGCGGGAGATCAGATCGATTTCCTTGTCGGAGAGGAGGCGCGGCCCGTTGCCCTCGACCGCGAGGGCCACATTTTTGGAATTCACCACGTTGACCGGGCTGCGGGCCTGCACTTCGACCCACCAACCCGGAAGCGCGAGCACAGCTCGCACCGGGGTATCGAGACCGAGCCGCTCAAAAATGAAGCGCTGCAACCATTGGGCCTCGTTCAGCACCTGATCGAGCCCGTGGCGGTCTTCACCCCACGGCCAGATGAATTTCTGACCGTCGAAAACCACGACATGCTCTTTGAAGCCCGGCCGGGCGTTGCCCTTTCGCCGCGTCTTCACCTCGATCACGGTCACTCCGGCCGGACCAACCGCGACATGGTCGAGGTTGAATGCTTTCGTTGCGCCCTGCGCAGGCACATCGTGAAAGATCTGGTAGCCCCGCGCCCACAATGGCCGGAGGTGCTCCGCCACCTCCCGTTCGCCGAGGTAACCGAGTTTGTCGTCGCGGAAACGTTTGAGGTGACGCATCGCCACCCGAAACGACAGGCCTGTTCCAGCCACGGCAATGATCCCGCCGAGTCCGATCCCCGTCCACACCAGCCAAGGCGTCGCGGGGAACAGCTTGGACACGATGAGCGTGACGGTGAGCCCGGCGAAGGGCGGACCAAACGAACAGATCAGCAGGTTTTGCGGCAGGTCCTCATCGAATTTCGCCATGCGCCGCCGGATGGTTTCGCCGGGTCCGCGCAGCAATTTGAATGCGACCGGAGCCCGGCCGCCCTTTCGTTTCACCTGCCAGAGGAAGAGGCCGACCGCCGCCGCGCCAAACAACAGCGCATAGGCCCCGGCCGCAGGAGCGAACCAAAAGCTGCCGGTCACGGTTTCAAATCCTCCTCAATCGCCGCGAATTGTTCCAATGCGGCTTCAAGGTCGGCGATGATGTCGGCGGCGATGCTGCTCGGCGCGGGGAGATTGGCGCTGTCTTCGAGGGCGTCGTCCTTCAGCCAGAAGATATCGAGGTTCATTTTGTCGCGCTTGATCAGCTCGTCGTAGGTGAAGCGCTTGAAGCGCTCGGATTCTTTCCGGTCATGCCTTGAGGTGGAACGCGTTGACCCTAACGCGTTTTTTCCGACGCGTCCGAAATAACACCCCACGAAGTCATCGAGGTCGCTGCGCTTCAGCGTATTTTCGTTGAGCGTAAAATGCTGGTTGGTGCGGAGGTCGTAGATCCAGAGTTTTTCCGTCCAAGCTTTTTTGTCGGCGGCCGGTTTGCGGTCGTAGAAGAGCCCGTTGGCCTTCACGCCCTGGGCGTAGGAGAGCCCGGCGGCGAGCGTGGCGGGCTGGTGAAAGGCGAAGACGCGGCGGGAGCGCGGGTGCGGGTCGCGCTCGTCGCGAAAGAGCGTCTCGACCCCGGTGGACTCGTAGGCGAAGGGAATTTTTTTCGTGCCGGGGAGAAGATTCGCAAGGAAGTCGGGGCGGTTTTCGCCGTAGTGCGCGCTTTGCTCGGAGACGGTGGAAAGCGTGGTGCCTTCTTTCTTGGCCTCAATCACGCCGAGCGGCAGGCGGTCCACGAGGAGCAGGTAATCGCAGCGACCGGACTCGAGCGGGACCTCGCGAAGGGCGATGCCGCGGGCGGCGCCGGGATTGAAGGCGCGGTAGTCCTGAATGACCCAGCCGGCGGCGATCAGGAGCGCATCAATGTGCTCACGGGCGAGTTGTTCGGGCGTTTCAGACATTAAGGGCGAGATTCGATCTTAACCTGCAGCGGTTGCTGGCGAATTTGGGACGAAGGCGGGAGAGGACGAGGCGCCAACGAACTGCGACACTCGGGTGCGCCGACGATCTCCGCAATGACTGTTTACGGCGTCCGAGGGAAACCCTCCCGTCCAGGCCGTTCCCTGCCGGCGAAGTCCCACACCGCGACCGCGCTTTTCCACCCAGCCTGCTCGCGCGGCATCGGCCAATTCCAGGATCGACCCACGGGGCACTCCCTGAACTTACCGCTTCACCTCGGCGCCGACATCGTCACGTTTTCTCCGTGCCCCTTTGTTTTCGTTTGCCCCCCGTTTTCGTCCTCTGTCTCGGTCCCTTTTTTCTGCTTTCGTCCGCCCGCGCCGCCTTCCCCCCGCCGACCAACAATCAGGAAATCACCGACCGGCCGCTCTCTGATCCCGCGACGCTGCTCGCCCAGATGCACCTGCCGCCCGGCTTCAAAGCCACTCTCTTCGCCGCCGAACCCGACGTACAGAATCCCATCGCCCTGTGCTGGGACGAGCGCGGCCGGCTGTGGATCGCCGAAAACTACACCTACTCCGACAATAAAGAGCGGTTCGATCTCAGGCTCCGCGACCGCATCCTCATCTTCGAAGACACCGACAACGACGGGCGTTTCGATCGGCGCACCGTCTTCGCCGACGATCTTCAGATGCTCACCAGCATCGAGCGCGGCTTCGGCGGCGTCTACGCCCTGTGCCCGCCCCACCTGTTGTTCATCCCCACGGAGGGCGACAAACCCAGCGGCCCGCCGCAAATTCTCCTCGACGGTTTCAGCACCACGGCCGCCAGCCGCCATACGTTCGCCAACGGCCTCAAGTGGGGACCCGATGGCTGGCTCTACGGTCGCGTCGGGATCAGCAGCACGAGCTGGGCCGACGTGCCCGGCACTCCGCCGGACCGGCGTTCGCCCACCGCCGGCGGCATTTGGCGCTATCATCCGACCCAAAAAATCTACGAGCCCTACTGCCACGGCACCACCAACCCCTGGGGCATGGACTGGGACGAGCACGGCGAAATGTTTTTCATCAACACCGTCATCGGCCACCTTTGGCACGGCATTCAGGGTGCCCACTTCAAGCGCATGCACGGCGACGATCCCTACCCGCGCATTTACGAACTCATCGACCAGCACGCCGACCACTACCACTGGGACAGCGGCGAGGCGTGGACCGATGTGCGCAAGCTCGGCGTCACGGCAGCGTCGTCCCGCGTCGGCGGCGGCCACGCCCACGTCGGCCTGATGATTTACCAAGGCACCAACTTCCCGCCCGCGTATCGCGGCCAAGTCTTCACCACGAATCTCCACGGCCGCCGCGTGAACATCGATCGGCTCGAACGCCACGGCAGCGGCTACGTCGGCAAACACGCGCCCGACTTCATGACCACGGACGACCCGTGGTTCCGCGGCATTGAAATCCAGGCGGGCCCCGATGGCGGGGTCTACGTTCTCGACTGGAGCGACCTCGGCGAATGCCACGAAAACGACGGCGTGCACCGCACCTCCGGCCGCATCTACAAAATCACCTACGGCGAGGCCACGCGCCCCAAGGAAACCGATCTCACCCAACTCACCGCCGCCCAGCTCGTCGCCCTCCAGCCCAGCGCCAACGAGTGGCTCGTCCGCATGGCTCGCTGGGAACTCCGCGAACGCGCCCGCCAACAAAACGGCCTGCCCGCCGTCACGCAGCAGCTCCGCGAGCAATTCGCCACCGCCCCCACGCCGGCGAAGCAACTGGCCGCGTATTGGACCCTCCACCAGATCTCCGCCTTTGCCCCCGACTCGACCGCGCCCGTCGCGCCGATGCTGGCGGCCATGCGCACCAGCTCGAACGAACACCTCCAGCGCTGGGCCGTCGCCTCCACCCCCGCCACCGCGCAGAACACCGCGAGCCCTTTCCTCCGTCTCGCCCGCGCCTCCACGCTGCCCGCGCTCGCCCCCGACGCACGCGCCCAACTCGCCGCCCTCCTCCTCGCCCACCCGGAGGACGCCACCGATCACAATCTCCCCCTGCTCTATTGGTCCGGCATCCGCGACCTTGCTCCGGCGCAACTCGTCGCCCTTGCCCCGGCGTGCCGCATCCCGCTCGTGCGGCAGTTCATCACCCGCCGCGTCACGGAAGATATCGATCAGGCGCCCGCGCCGCTCAACACGCTCCTCGCGCTCAACGCCGACGGCCTCGCCGCCGACATTCTACGCGGCATGAGCGACACCCTCCGCGGCTGGAGCAAAGCCAAGAAGCCCGCCGGCTGGGACGCCTTCGCCGCCCGCGTCACCACTCTCCCGGACGCCTCACTCACCCAATCACTCCGCGACCTCGAAGTCCTCTTCGGCAGCGGCCGCGCCCTCGCCGAAGTCCGCGCCATCGCCCTCGATCCCAAGGCCAGCTCCGACAACCGCCGCGCCGCGCTGCGCACGCTGATCGAAGCCAAGTCCCCCGACCTCCGCAAAGTCTGCGAATCGTTGATCGGCATCCCCGCCCTGAGCGTCGCCGCAATCCAGGGTCTCGCCTCCTTCGCCGACTCCGCGGCCGCAGACCGCATCATCGCCCGCTACAAAGGCCTTTCGCCTCACGAGCGCCCCGCGGCCCTCGCCGTCCTTGTGTCGCGCCCGGCGTTTGCCCGCGTCCTGCTCAATCACGTCGAAAGCCCCGTCGAAAAAATCGTCATTCCCCGCGCCGATCTCACCCCGGTCCTCGCCCGCCAGATCCGCAGTTTCAACGAGGCCGCACTCACGCAAAAACTCGCCGAGGTCTGGGGCGAAGTCCGCGAGTCCAGCGCCGACAAACAACACCTCATCGCGACGCTCAAAGCCAAACTCACCCCGGAGTTCCTTCGCACCGGCGATGCGCGCCAGGGCCGCGTCCTCTTCGGCGCCGTCTGCGCCGCCTGCCACAAGCTCTACGGCGAGGGCCACACCCTCGGTCCCGATCTCACCGGCAGCGGCCGCCACGACATCGGCTACCTCATCGAAAATATCGCGGATCCCAGCGCCGTGGTGGCCGCCGAAAATCTCCTGACCGTGCTCACCCTGAAAGACGGCCGCGTGCTCAACGGTCTGTTGCACGCCCAAACCGAACGCACGGTGACCATCCGAATGATGGCGCAGGAGACGCGCATCGATCGCGCCGCCATCGCCAAACAGGAGCAGCTTCCCGTCAGCATGATGCCCGAGGGCCTGCTCACCGCCTTGACCGACGATCAAGTCCGCCACCTCATCGCCTACCTGCAAACCACCGCCCAAGTGCCGCTGCCGAAATAACCGTCTCCGTTCCTCTCCCATGCTCCGCTCCCTCACCGCCGTCTCCGGTCTCGCCCTGCTCGCGCTGCTGTCGCCCTTCGCTCGTGCCGCCGCGCCCGCCAAGCCGCTCAACATCGTCGTGCTCTACGCGGACGACTGGCGCTTCGACACGCTCGGGGTGGCCGGGCATCCCGTGGTGAAAACGCCCCATCTCGACCGCCTCGCCCAAGAGGGCATGCGCTTCACCCGCAACTGCGTGACGACCGCGATCTGCGGCGTGAGCCGCGCCACGCTCTTCACCGGCCAGTGGATGTCGCGCCACGGCAACCCCGCGTTCGCGATGTTCACCACGCCGTGGGCCGAAACTTACCCCGGTCTCCTGCGCAAAAACGGCTATCACGTCGGCCACATCGGCAAATGGCACAACGGCCCCTTTCCCAAGGAAAATTTCGATTTCGGCCGCTCCTACAGCGGCACGCATTGGATCAAAGAGGCCGACGGCACGAAAATCCACGTCACCCAGAAGAACGAAAACGACGCCCTCGAATTTCTCCGCACGCGTCCCGCCGACAAACCGTTTGTGCTCACGCTCGCGTTCTTCGCCACGCACGCCGAAGACCAAAATCCCCTCCAGTTCCTTCCGCAGCCTGGCAGCATGGACCTCTACAAGGACGTGACGATTCCGGTGCCCAAAACATCGACCGACGAATATTTCAAGCGCCTCCCGCCCTTCATCGCCAACGAGCAGAACGAAGGGCGCGTCCGCTATCACTGGCGCTTCGATACGCCGGAAAAATACCAGACGATGATGAAGAACTATTACCGGCTCGCCACCGAAGTGGACACCACCTGCGGCCGCGTGCTCGAAGCGCTGCGCCAGCAAGGCATCCTCGAAAACACCCTCGTCATCTTTACCGGCGACAACGGCTTCTTTCACGCCGAACACGGCCTCGCCGACAAATGGTATCCCTACGAGGAGAGCATCCGCACCCCGCTCATCGTGCGCGATCCCCGCCTGCCCGCCGCCCAACGCGGCCGGACCAACGACGACTTCACGCTCAACGTCGACCTCGCCCCGACCTTCCTCGCCGCCGCCGGCGTCGCCGCTCCCGCGCGCATGCAGGGCCGCGACCTTTCGCCGCTTTACCTCGCCGCCCAGCCCCCGGCCTGGCGCACGGAATTCTTCTACGAGCACGCCACGATCAAGAACATCCGGTTCATTCCCTCGTCCGAGGCGCTCGTGCGCAAAGACCTGAAGTATCTCTATTGGCCCGATTTCAAACACGAGGAACTCTTCGACCTCCGCGCCGACCGCGCCGAAACCAACAATCTCGCCGCCAACCCCGCGCACTCGGCCGCCTTGGCCGAAATGCGCGCCCGGTTCTCCGCCCTCAGGGCCGCCGCCCGCTGATCAGCGCCCCCGCTTCGTTCCCTCCACCGCGTCCGCGCCGCCGGGAACGGCGAACGGCGGACGTGGCGCGCGCGACCTGTTCGGAGTGCGTTTGCCAGGTCCACCCGGCACGGATACGCCAAAGGTCGCACCTCTCACCCGCCTCGCCGGCGCACGGCGATCACGACCGGCCCCACCGCAGCCCAGCGACCGATCAGGGCACGTCGTAGACCTCGAGCAGCGTCGAACCCGCTTTACCGTCGGCGCTCTTCACCCGCATCGTATACACCCCCGGCGAAAGCGAGAGCACCAGCGCCGCATCGCGGCTGGTTTCCTCCTGCAGACGAAACGCGCCGGACCGGTCGAACATCTCCGTGAGCAACTTGATCGCGTCCGGATCCGTCCCCCAGCCTTCGTTGGTGGCAATCGCGTTGCTCCCCCGGAAAATCGTCAATTGCGGCCGGTCCAGCGCGTCGGCCAGACCGAACGCCGCCAGCGACGGTCCGACCGCCCGCACCAACACCTGCCGCGGCGCCTGGCCCGCAATCACGAATCCGCTCGTGAGCGCATCTTCGCCTCCCGTCACCCGGGCCAGCATGGAAATATTGCTCAACGCCACGCTGGCGCTGCCCGCCGCGGAGGAACTGAAAATGTAATTCAGCTTGTCGCCCTCACCGACCCGCTTGCCGGTGAACCGACACGCCACACTCGGCCCACCCGTGTCAAAAACCTCCAGAATCCCGTATTGCTGACCGCCCAAAATCGGACCGCCGGCGTACGGCCCGCCTTTCTCGGCGCCGGTATGGGTCAGGGCCGCCGCCTGCAGCACCGTCAGTGGCGCCCCGCCCCCGGTCGCATAATCGGAGTGCGAGCCGTCATCGAAGGCCAGCGCATGCATATCGCCCGAGAGGATCGCCACGTTGGTGATTCGATTGTCCCGGATAAAATTGGCAATCTCCGCCCGCTCGGTCGCATAGCCCCCCCAATTATCCTCACCCAGCACCGCCGGCGCGATCCACGGCATCGTCGACACCCACAGCGTCAGCGGAAACCCGGCATCCCGTGCGTTGATCAATTCCTGTTTGAACCACGCCTTTTGCGCGGCCCCCATCCGGCTCTTCGTCGCACTTTCCCGCAGACTGGACGCCGCCGCGGCACTTCGCAGGTCGGTCAAAATCACCCGCACGCGCCCGATGGTGAACGCCTGCGCCATCGTGCCGCCCGCGGAGGCAATCGGATAGTGCGGGGTCCGTTCCCGGTAGACGAACCGCGCCGCATCCCGCCCGATCGCCGCCCCGTTCGAATCGTTGCCGCAAAAATCATGATCGTCCCACATGTAGGCGATCGCCATGCTGCGATACAGGGCCGACTGGTTCGGGTGATTCAGCACCGCATCGTAGTTCACCCGATAGTCTTCGAGATTGGTGCTGTCCGTATCCATGTAGTGCAGATCCCCCATGTGGATGAACAGGACCGGCCGCTCCGCCACGATCGCATCGAACGCCCGCTGGTCGGCCTTCCGGTAATCGCCGCACGCGGAAAACGCAATTTTCAACGAACCGCGCCCCAACGGAAACGTCTGAAACCGCCCCCGCGAATTCAGTTCGGTCCGGAGCACCCCCGCCACTTCCACCCCGTAGAAATAATCCGTATCGGGCTGGAGGCCCGCCACCGAGAGCATCACGGTATTCCCGGCCCCCACCGCGGTGGTCGCCACCGGGGAGAAAATCGCCGGCGTCAACGACGGGTTCACACTCACCTGCAATCGCACCCGCTGCCCCGCCGTCGCCAACCGCACCACCACACTGCCACTCGTCGGCGTGACGTTTCCACTCCAGACGCTGCTGACGAACGGTGAGGCGGTTTGCGCGGACACACCACAGGTCACCAAAGCAAGCGTGAGGAGGAGGATGAACCGGGGGAACATACCTAGGGGATCTTCGACAGTCCTCCACCACTCTTGAAGCGCAAGGGAAATTTAGGCGTGGGAGTATCCGCCGCCGCACCTTGATTTTCCCCCACACCCACCGGCGTAAATTTCTCCCGGCGCGAATCACGCTTAACGGAGTGCCCCCGGCCTCGTTTCCGATTGAACCGAACCGGTCCGTGCTCCTCGGGCCGGACGCCTCGCGGTGTCCCGTCGCGCTCGGTTTCCCCGGGTGGGCCGTGCGCTCCGCGCGCGGCTCGGCCCGGCACGCC
>CAJAYO010000494.1 GCA_903948415.1 uncultured Opitutia bacterium
AATTTCAGCGGGATTGCCACGGCGCGCTTCGCGCCCCGCGCAAGGACCACCGTGCCGTTCAACCTCAGCCGTCGATCGGCCAGCCGGCCCGATACGGACGCTTCAGGAAGGCATTCGCCTCCGGCGCATTGGTCACGCGGCCCGTCTTCCCGTCGTAGTCGAGCTTCTTGCCCGCGCGATACGCCGCGAGGCCGAGCGCCATCTGCTCGGTCATCAGCCCGTTGTAGTCAAAGTTGCACGACGTCTTGAGGTTCCCCTTGCACGCCCGGAAAAATTCATCCTGAAAATTGCCGATCGGCGGAGTCACCTCCGCCGGTTTGCGCACTTTGTAATACGTGAGGTCGGAGGAGTCGGCCGCGGGGATCAGCATGCGCGTCGCGAAGTCCGCCACGAGCACGCCCTTCGCGCCTTTGAACATCACGCCGTGCCCGATCTTGTTCAGGTCGATCCACCCCTTCGGGGCCGTCGGCAACGCGCCGCCCTGATACCAGCTCACGCGAATGGCCGGACGCCAGTCGTTGGCCGGGTGGTTGAAATGCGCGGTGAGTTCCACGGGGGTGACGTCGGGGTTGAACGGATCCCCCTTCGCTTCGATCGACGTCGGCAGCCCGGCGTCGATGGCATTCCACGCGAGGTCCATCGTGTGGGCGCCCATGTCGCCGACCTGACCGGTGCCGAAGTCCCAAAACATATTCCATTGCAGACAATTCGCCCCGGCGGTCCCCGAAAAATAGGCGGGATTGTAGGGGTGCTCCGGCGAGGGCCCGATCCACTGGTCGTAATGCAACGTGCTCGGCGGCGTGCCCTCGGCCGGCAGATAACCCGGACGCGGGAGCTTGCGGTTGCCCCACACAAACACGCCCTGCAATTCCCCGACCGCCCCGTCTTTGATCAGCTCGCGCACCCGCGCGAAATTCGGATTCGCATGCCGCTGCGTGCCGGCCTGCGTCGCGATCTTGTCTTTTTTCTTCAGGTAGAGCGCCCGCACCATCCGGGTCTCCTCCACGCTCATGGCGATCGGTTTCTCCATGTAAACGTGCAGCCCGCGGTTCATCGCCCAAATCGCGATGTGCGCATGGTGGTGGTCCGGCGTGCAACACACGATCGCGTCCAGCCCCTTGTGCTCGAGACATTTTCTCCAATCGACGTAGGTCTTCGCGCCGGGGAATCTTTTCAGCGCTTCGGGGAAGCGCAGTTCGTTCACATCGCACAGCGCGACGACGTTTTCCTTCGAGAGCCCCTCATAGTGGGCGAGTCCGCGCCCCCAGACACCGATGAGGGCGACATTGAGTTTATTGCCGGGGGTGTTTTGTCCGAACAGCGTGCCGCTCCGGAGGATCGTGAGTCCTGTTCCGGTGACGGCCGCGGCCTTGAGGAAATGGCGACGGTTCATGGATGACATAATGGGGTGGGCCACCGGACTGCGCTCTCCGCCACTTGGCGGAGACTGCGCGTCCTTTGACCGGGGACCACGATGCGATCCCCTGGCTGCGCGTCGAGCCCAAGAAATGCGACCCACGCCCCGCCCGCTCCCGCCCTCCGCTCCCGCCCTCCGCGCCGGCCGCCTTCGTGGCGCTTCCGAAAGTCGCCCCGCCGACCCGGCGCCGCCGCCTCGGCCCCTGCGTTTCGCCCGGACGTCTTCAAACCCCTCGGCTCCGCCGGCGACCGCCCCGCCCCCTCGCGCCCCCATCCGCCCACCCGCTCCGCCCCTCCATGGCCATCGCGAGGCCCACCCCATCGGGGCGGTCCGCCCGAAAGGCTTGCGGCCTGGCCGCCTTCGGCTTCGCCTCCCTCGCCATGACCCCGCTGTCCGCGTCCCGCCGTCTTGCCGCCGTGCAATCGCCGATCATCCCCGTCGTCGCCGATCTTATCCGCGCGCACCCCGGCACCATCTCCCTCGGCCAGGGCGTGGTGAACTACGGTCCGCCGCCCGCCGCGCTGGACCAGATCGCGCGCTTCCTCGCCGAACCGGCGAACCACAAATACCAGCCCGTCGCCGGCATCCCCGCCCTCGTCGACGCCCTCGAACAAAAACTCGCCGCTGAAAACGGGGTGCGCGTCGGCGCCGCCCACGGCAACCGCACGATGGTCACCGCCGGCGGCAACCAGGCCTTCCTCAACGCCGTCCTCGCGATCGGCGATCCCGGCGACGAGTTCATTCTGCCGACCCCATATTATTTCAATCACGAGATGGCCGTCACGATGGCCAGCTGCCGTCCCGTGCTCGTGCCGACCGATGCCCAGCACCAACTCGACCTCGCCGCCCTCCGTGCCGCGATCACGCCGCGCACGCGCGCGATTCTCACGGTCTCGCCCAACAATCCCACGGGCGCCGTCTACCCCGCCGCCACCCTCCGCGCCGTCAACGCCCTCTGCGCCGAGCACGGCATTTTCCACCTGCACGACGAGGCGTACGAATATTTCACCTACGACGGCGTGGCGCACTTCTCCCCCGCCTCGATCCCCGGCGCCGCCGCCCACACGATCTCGCTCTACTCGCTCTCGAAATCCTACGGCTTCGCCAGCTGGCGCATCGGCTGGATGGTCTACCCGGCCGCTCTCGAAGCCGCGCTGCGCAAGATCCAGGACACCGTCGTCATCTGCCCGCCCGTCATCTCGCAATACGCCGCGCTCGGCGCGCTCTCCGCCGGCGCGCCCTACGTGCACGAAAAACTCCGCGCCCTCGCCGCCGTGCGCGCCACCGTACACTCCGCCCTCGCCCCGCTCGTCGCCGACGGCCTCTGTGAACTCCCGCCCGCCGACGGCGCGTTCTATTTCTTCCTCCGCGTGCACTCCGCCCTCGCGCCGCTCGCGCTCGCCGAGCGTCTCGTGCGCGAGCACCGCGTCGCCGTGATTCCCGGCAACGCCTTCGGCCTCACGCACGGCTGCCCGCTCCGTGTCGCCTACGGCGCCCTCGCCGCCGACACCGCCGCCGAGGGCATCGGCCGCCTCGTGCACGGTCTCCGCGCGATTCAACGGGAGGGCTGAACGTCGCCGGCGGCTAGCGCACGCGCCCGATTCCGAACTGATCGCCCGCGCGCACGGGGTTTCCCCCCGCAAAGTGGATCTCCACGATCTTCTCGCTCTCGGCGATCGCGCCGGTCTCGTCCCTCATCGTCGCGACGATTTTGCGCGTCGCGACGTCGATCACCTGGCCGGTCGAGGGATAGGCGTATTTGCCGTCGAGGCTGAACGTGATCCAACCCGGATCGTCGCGGACTTCGATGCTCGCGACCTGCTTCGGCGGCATCACGGTCGCATCGAAAAGGTGCATCCGCTGGTTCGCCGCGTCGCACACCCAAACTTCCTTCTCGTCGGGCGTGAGACCGATGCCGTGACTCGGACAGCCATGACGCTTCGGCACGCCGGGCTTGAATCCGGCCACCTCCACGCGGTGCAGCAGTTTGCCCGTCGTAATGTCGCCGACCTCAAACCCGAGCAGCCCGTTGACATTCACAAACGCGAGGGTCTGCCGGCCGTTGACCGTGAACGGCCGGATGCCCGAGCCAAAGGGGCCGACACTCCGCACGAGCGTGTGCGTGGCCGTGTCGGCCACATGCAGCAGGGGCGAGCCGATGCCGGCCAGGTAAACGTGCCGGCCGTCGAGTCCGTAGACCGTGTTGTGGGCCCGGGGGATCGGCTCGAGGCGCTTGAGGACGTCGCCGGTCAGGGCGTCGACGACGTGCCAGTGCTGCTTCTCCAGCGAGGGCAGATACATGACTTTTCCGTCGGGCGAGAGCGACATGCGGTCGCAACCGCCGACGTACGCTTTTTCCCAGACAATCTGGTCGGTGCGCAGGTCGAAACACGTGACGAACTGCAACGTGCTCACGTAGAGCCGGCCCGTCGCCGCGCTCGCCACCACTCCTTTGACGTTGAGCGGCTTGCCGTCGGCGGCGAGCCCGCGCGCCGGGATGCGTTTCACCAAGCTGTGCCCGCGGTCGATGTCGAACACGAGCACGCCGTGCCCGCCGCGCTCGAGGTAGTTGCGGATGCCCGGCACCGCGACGTAAAGGAGGTGACGCTCGGCCGTTTTCGGCGCGGGGTCGGCGGCCTGCGCCGGCGAAGAAAACCAGCCGGCGAGCACCACCAGCGCGGCCACGACACTCCCGGGGAGAGGAGACAGAGGTTTCATGCCCGCAGCGTCGCGCCGAATCCCCCGGGCCCGCAAGCCGCTTCGTCAGGCCCTCCGCCGCTCGTCGCGCCCGCCGGCCAAGGCGACCCACCACACCCACGCCATGAACACCGCTTGAAACGGCAATCGCCCCCACAGCACCGCCGGCGAAAAATCGAAGCCCGGCATTTTCCCCTGCACCGCGACCTGCAGATTCGCGGGAAAAATCGCCACGAGCAGCGCGAGCAGTCCCCACCCCGCCCAGCGCCGCAGTCGCCCCCGCGCCGACGCATCCGCCCAGGGCCACGTCCACGCGGCCGGCCAGATCAGCCCGACGCCGCCCAAAATCTCCGCCGCG
>CAJAYO010000495.1 GCA_903948415.1 uncultured Opitutia bacterium
AAGCCCGTGAATTCTTTGTTGAGCACAAAATTTACGACCCCGCCGACGGCATCGGAGCCGTAGGCGGCCGACGCGCCCCCGTTCACGACATCAACGCGATCGACCAGCCCCTGCGGAATGAGATTCGCGTCGATCTGGCCGGTCGGCCCACTCGGCGTAAAGCGGCGTCCGTCGAGCAGCGTCAGGGTGCGCGTGACCCCGAGCGCGCGGAGATTGAGGAAGTTGGCACTGCTGTTGCCGGTCCCCCCGCCATTGGTCTGTCCGCCGCCGGGCGCAATCGAGGGCAGCTGCTTGAGGCCCTCCGCCATGTTGATCGGCGCCACGGCCAGGAGCGCGACCTGGTCGATCACGAACACGGGCGTCGGCGCAGTAAACGTGCTCGCGCCCTTGATGTGCGAACCGGAGACGCTGAAGGCCTCAAGCTTGAGGACTTCGCCGGAGGCCGCCGACGCCGGGGTCGGGGTGGCCGCGGTCTGGGCGCCGGCCGACGCCCACAGGCCGGCGCAGAGCGCCGCCAGCCCGAAGCGGGCGCGGCGGCAGGTGAAATCGAGCAGGGTTTCGGGAGGCAGTTTCATAGGTTGTTCTAGCTGGGTTTCTGGTTCAGGGAAGGGAGCCGCGCACGACCGTCGCCGCGAGTGAAAAACGAAAAAGGGCGGCGGGCGTCGTTTCGAGCACCGCCCGGCGCGCCGCGGGATCCGTGATCCAGCGGTCGAGTTGCGCGCGCGCATCGGCATACTCCTCGGCGTGTTCGAACTGCGTGTGGGGCCAGTCGCTGCCCCACAACAGCCGCTCGGGGCCAAACGCCCGCAGCAGCAGCGGCGCCGCCGCATCGGCGATCGTATCGCCGATTCCGTCAGGGCCGTTCCGATACGCTCCGGAGAGCTTCACCCACAGCCGGCGCGTCGGCGCCTGCGCGAGCAAATAACGGAACCCGGGGTCATCGACCCCGAGCCCCGGATCGGGACGGCCAAAGTGATCCACCACGACGTTGAGGCCCGCCGCCAGCAGCGGCCCCACCAACGCGGGCAGATCGCGCGCTTCGCGTTGCACTTCGACGAACCAACCCAGCGTTTTCAACGCCCCGAGCAACGCCGGCCACGGCGCCATCCCGAAGTTCGGCAGCGGCAGACCGACCAGATTGAGCCGAATTCCCACGACTCCTGCCGCGGCCAACGTCGCGAGTTGCGCGGGCGCAATGGCCGGATCAACCACCACCACTCCGCGCAACCGGTCGGGGTGGGTCCGCAGGGCCGCCAGCAGCAGAGTGTTGTCGGTCCCGAGAAAACTCGGCTGCACCAGCACCCCGTGGGCAATGCCGTGGGTCGCAAACTGCTCGAGCAACTCCCCCAGCGTCGCATCGTAGTTGGGGACGTAGCGGGCACCCGCCACCGGGGCCGCAGCGCGTTGGAAAATATGGGCGTGTGTATCCACAGCAAGGAGGGTTGGGCCAGAGGGAGTCGTCACGCGGTCGGCGCCGCGGCCGATCGCCACGAACAGCAGCGTCGCCGCCAAAAGCGGCGCGGAAACAAGGGCGCGCGGCGTCATGCGCTCGCCCTCCGCAGCCGGCCGGCGGGATTTGCGGCGGCCGCCCCGTGCCCCGCCACGCTCACGTCGAGCCGCCGGCCCTTGGTCTCGGGCAACAGCCAGGCCGCCACGATCACAAGCGCATAGGCCAGCGCCGCGTCGATCCCGATCGCGCGCCCCAGCGGCATCGACTCGCTCATGTGCCCGACCAGCCAGGGAAACCCCGCCGACGCGATGCGCCCGAAATTGTAGCAAAAACCCACGCCGGTCCCGCGAATCCCGGCCGGATAGAGCTCGTTGAAAAACACCCCCAGACTCGCCGGAATTCCCGCGGCAAAAAAACCGAGCGGAAACCCCAGCACCAACATCTGCGCGTTCGTCAGCGGCAGAAACAAATAGACGACCACCGTGACAACGCAGCAGACGGCAAACAGCAGGATGTTCTTGCGCCGGCCAATCCGGTCGAGCAGCTGCGCGCTCGCCAGGCAACCGCACCAGAACGCAAAAATGATCACCGTCAGATATCCCCCGGTGCTCAGCACCGAGAGTTGCCGCTCTGTCTTCAGATACATCGGCAACCAGGTCATCAGCGCGTGGTAGCCGCCATGCGCCCCGACCCCGAGCAACGCACCCACGAGGGTCAAACGCCACATGGCCGGGGAAAAAATCCCCAGGGGCCCGCCCGGCCCCGGCGTCGGCCTCGGCGTTGTCACCGCCAGGGGCCGCAGGTCCGGAATCGCCCGGCGCACATAGAGCACAAACAGCGCGGGCAGCAGCCCGACCCCAAACATCACGCGCCACGCCACCTCCCCCGGCAGACACCACGCCAACCCCGAAAAAATGACCACCGCCCCACCCCAGCCCACCGCCCACGCACTTTGCACCGTCGCCAGGACTTTGCCGCGATGCTCCGGCCGGATCACCTCCGCCATCAACACCGCACCGGCCGCCCATTCGCCGCCAAAACCAAATCCTTGCAGCGCCCGGAGCACCCAGAGCTGCGTCCCGCTCTGCGCGAAGGCACAGAGAAACGTGCACACCGAAAACCACACAATCGTCGCCTGCAGGATCCGCACCCGCCCGTAGCGGTCCGACAGCGCACCGGCAATCCAACCCCCGAGCGCCGAGGTCACCAGCGCGACACTCCCAATTGACCCGGCCTCGGTATTCCCCAGCCCGAGGGCCACGATCAACACCGGCAGGGCGATGCTGAACATCTGCACATCCAGCGCGTCCAGCCCCCAGCCGCCGAAGCAGGACCAAAAGGTCCGCCGCTCCGTCGGGTTGATTTCACGATACCAGGAAAACATGTGGGTGGGGTTGAGGGGTGGAAAAGGGGCCCGGATCACGCCGCGGCGTTTCCCGGAGTGGCCCGCGCGCCCGTGGGGGCGTCTAGCGGATTTCGACTTGGTAACGAAACTCGCTCGCCGGGCCCCGCGATTGCCGCCACTCCAGCGGCTGGCGATCGGCACTCAACGCCACCCGCTCGATCACAATCACCGGCGCCCCCGCCGCGAGCCCGAGCGGACGGGCGTTCTTCGCCGCCACCGCTTCGGCGCTGAGCGTCTCCTGCGCCGACGCCACCATCACGCCGCAATGCTGCTCGTAGAGCGGATACAGCAGATCGCCAAACTCCCGCGGATCGATCGCCAGCAGCGCTTCGAACCGGTCGTGCGGCAGCCAAATATCCTCCAACACGAGCGGCCGGTCGTCGATCAACCGCAGCCGGGAAAATCGGATCGCCGGCGTCCCGACCTCCAGCTTGAGCGCCGCCGCCACGACAGCCGTCATGGGGGTCACTTCGCGCTTCAAAATCCGGCTCACCGGCACGCGCACCGCCCCGCCGACCGTCGCAAACCGAAAGAAACGAAAGAACGACGACTGAAAATCCGGCCGGCGCACAAACGTCCCCTTGCCCTGAAACCGCTCGACCACGCCGGCGGCCACGAGCGAATCGACCGCCTTCCGCACCGTCCCGATCGAAACCCCATGGGTCGCCGCCAGCTCCGTCTCCGTCGGCAGCGCCTCCTCCGGCCGCCACTTGTGCGCGGCGATCTCGGCGCTGAGGGTGTCGCGGACTTGGTGATAGCGCGGCAGGCGCGCATCCTGAGCCATGGGGGCAGAGAACGATCTCATGGGGTTATGCAGTCATCTGTATGTTTAGACGACTTTCCGCGCTGACGGGTCAAGCCCCCATTTCGTCGCCCGGCCGAAATTCCCCGGGCCGGGATTGCGTCGCGGGCCGCCGCCGACCGGCCGGGCGCCAGTTTCACCACGGTCCGCCCCACCCGCACCAGCGGGAATTCGAACCGCGGCAGATCGGGAAAAACCCGGCCGCCACCCGCCAAACGTTCGATCGCTCCGTCGTCCGCCGTGTTGCCCGACGCGGCGCCGAGCTACCGCAGCCCGCGATCGGACCGGTGCTTCACCCGATACGCATAGGGACTCCCGCCCGTCTCCCGCCGGAAGACCACACTCAGATAGCTGGCGCTCTCGAACCCGGCCAACTCCGCCACCACCGCGATCGACACTTCGCTTTCCACGAGCAGATGTTTCGCCCGCTCGACCCGCGCCTGCACCAGCTGCCGGTGCGGCGAGTGGCCGAGCAGGGCCTTGAACTTCCGCTCAAGCAGCGTGCGCGACATCGGCACGGCGCGCAGCACGTCGGCCACGTTCACCCCTTCGCAGGCGTGCTGCCGGATATACTTCAGCGCCGCCGCCACTTGGGCGTCGGCCACCGACACCACATCGGTCGACTGTCGCTCGACGACCCGCACGGGCTCCACATAACGCGTCTCCGCACCCACGGTTTTCTCACCCTGCATCATCCGCGCCAGCATCGCCGCCGCTTCATAACCCGTGCGCCGCGCGTTCGGCTGCACGCTGCTCAGCGGCGGACTGCACAGCTCGCACAGCACTTCGTCGTTGTCGACGCCGAGCACCGCCACCTCGTCCGGCACGTGCAACCCGAGCAACTGGCAGGCCTCGAGCACCTGCTGGGCCCGTCCGTCGTAGCACGCGAAAACCCCCACCGGCTTGGGCAGGGCCTCCAGCCAGGCCGCGATTTCCCGGTTCTCCGCATCCGATCCGGGCCCGCCGGGCTGGCCCGCGCGCGACCGGAATTCCCGCACCCGCCGCCCGCCCTCGGCCAACCGGCGCCGAAACTCGGCCCCGCGCTGCCGCGACCACAGAAACCGCGCATCGCCGCAAAACGCGACGTGCGCAAATCCCTTGCCCGCCAAATGCGCCGCCGCGAGCCGCGCCACGGCCACGTTGTCGATGCTCACCCGGGGAAACTCCGACGCAAACCGCTCCGCGCTCACGTCAACCACGGGCAGCCGCGTCCGCTTCAGCACCTGCGCGCTGTGCAGGGAATCCACCCGGGCGATGATCCCGTCGCCCTGCCAGTCGCGCAGCCACGAGGGCAGTGGCGCCCGCCGCGCCTGCTCCGTGAACCGCACCGCCCACGAGTCGCTCTCCCGCATCCAGTCCCGCACGCCGTACAGCAGGTCGCGCCCATAACGGTTCGACGTCTCGATCAGCAGGGCGACTTTGAAGGTGGTTTTCACGGGAGCGCCGTTTTCCGGCGGTCATTGGGCCGCCCAGCCAGCCGCGCGCGTGTGAAAAATCAAAAGAAATGTAGGAATCTTTGCTACCTCTTCGGCGGCCCGATCCGCTACACTCCGGCTTTTCCTCCACCCTGTCCGCCCACCCACACCTCCTCCCATGGCCAAATCCCGCTCCTATTTCACCGGCATCCCGACCATCGCCTACGCAGGCCCCGGCGCCTCCCACGCCCTCGCCTTCCGCCATTACAACCCCGACGAGATCATCGAAGGGCGGACGATGTCGGAGCACCTGCGGTTCTCCATCGCCTACTGGCATTCCTTCCGCGGCACCGGCTCCGATCCCTTCGGTCCCGGCACCATCCTGCGCCCGTGGGAAAGCGGCAAGGACCCGGTCTCGGTCGCCAAGCTCCGCCTCGAGGCCGCCTTTGAGTTTCACCAGAAAATCCGCGCGCCGTTCTGGGCCTTCCATGACCGCGACATCGCACCCGAGGGCCGCACGCTCGCGCAGTCGAACAAGCATCTCGACGCCGTCGTCGCCCACGCCAAACAGCTCCAAAAGGCCACCGGCGTGAAACTCCTCTGGGGCACCGCCAACCTCTTCTCGAATCCCCGCTACATGTGCGGCGCCTCCACCAACCCCGACGCCCACGTGTTCGCGTATGCGGCGGCCCAGGTGAAAAAGGCCCTCGAGGTCACCCAGGAACTCGGCGGCGAGAACTACGTTTTCTGGGGCGGCCGCGAGGGCTACGAGACGCTCCTCAACACCAACCTGAAACGCGAACAGGACCACCTCGCCGCGTTTCTCCATCTGGCCGTCGACTACGCCAAGAGCATCGGCTTCAAGGGCCAGTTCCTCATCGAGCCCAAGCCAAAGGAGCCCACCAAGCACCAATACGACTTCGACGTCGCCAGCGGCATCGCCTTCCTCCGCACCTACGGACTCGAAAGCCATTTTAAATTCAACATCGAGACCAACCACGCGACCCTCGCCGGCCAC
>CAJAYO010000496.1 GCA_903948415.1 uncultured Opitutia bacterium
CCTGAGGTGAGTTCTCGCCATGCCCTGAGGTATCCACCCTGAGCGAGCGGGGCGGAGGGCCTTCCCCGGAAGCTCGTCCAAATTTTATCCATCCCTCCCGTACTACGACAGAACAACGCCACAACCGACCGAAGCCCCCCGACAACGTCACGATCACCTCCCGCCTCCTCCTCGTGCGCCGACTCTGCGCCGTCGCCCTCGCCGGACTCGCCCTGAGCGCCGCCCCCCAGCTCCACGCCCAAGCCCAATCGCTGCTCTCCAGCAATCACGTCTGATGGTTTCGTTCGGCACCGGCACGGCCGGCCCCGACGTGTTTGAGTTCACCGTCGGCGCGGTCGGCCCGAAGGGCCTGAAGGGCGACAAAGGGGACCAGGGTATTCAAGGCATCCAGGGCATGAACGGCAGCGATGGCGCCACCGGCGCTCAGGGTTCCACGGGCCTCACCGGCGCCACCGGCGCCAGCGGCCATTTCCCCGTCTAGGCCAACTGGCCGGCCGCTCTCGCCGCTTATTCCTCCCAGGCGAACAAGGGTCTGGGGGTGGTTTGGGTGGACGACACCAGCGGTCAGGTATTTCAAATCACGGCTGCTAAATTGCGGGACTAAAACTCCCGTAATGTTCCCCCTTGAATCGTTGCGCCGGCGGCCCTCCGGCCGCCGTTTTTTTGCCCCCCGCCACCGCGCGGCGCCGCCCCCGATGGGCCCGGGCGTGACCAGCGGACCACGGCGCCTGGACGGGCAGTCTCCGGTCCACGCCGATCTACGCCGGCCGGATGGCCGCCACCATCCCCTCCCTTGCCCCGTCCCATTTCGCTGTTCGCCCCGTCGCTCCGGCGATATCCGACAAACGCTAAGTAGTCTCCGCCCTTTCAATTGAGCTGGGTTACCCAAACTTTGGGTATTGCAACGTTGAAATCTTAATCGCCAATCGCTTCTACCTTACTGCCCCTCCACCGCTTTGTTCCGGCCGCCTGATCCGCGTTTCGTCCGCAAAGCCCCCCCTAAAAACACTCATGAAAACCGCGCCCGAGACCAGTGCCCTCCCTGAAGACCGCGTCGTCACCCCGACCGGGACGTTGAACATTTGGGTTTTTGACGATCATCAGTGCTTTCGCGATCTGCTGTCTGAACACCTTGCCACGATTCCCCGCACCACGGTCGTCGGGTGCGGCGACGACCGGGAAAAATTGTTCGCGGCGGTCGACCGCCACGCAGCCAATCTGGTGTTGCTCGACCTGCATCTCCCCGATTCCGGCGGATTCGGCATCATGGAGGCGCTCATGCTCAGGGCGAACCCTCCGGCCGTGTTAATCTTGAGCAGTCAGGTGACACCCCACTCGGTCAACACAGCCATCCGCCTCGGCGCGGTCGGCTATCTGCAGAAGACGGCCGGACTCGACGAGATCGAAACGGCGCTCGACCAGGTTCGGTTGGGCTGCACCTATTTTGGCCAGGGCACCGCCCGGGCGATTGGCGCCGAAGTCCAGATCAAGCTGGAACGGCGCGGCAGCTTGGACCTCACCACCCGCGAAGTTCGCCTGCTGTCCCGCCTGGCCCGCGGCGACAACGCCAAGGAGCTGGGCGCGGCGATGAACATCTCCCCGTTCACCGTCTACAAAATGCGCACCGTGCTGATGGAAAAGATCGGGGCGAAGACTCACCGCGAGCTGGTCAATTACGCGCTGCGCAACGGACTCATGGGCTGGCACCAGAGCGTCTGAACGACGCCCGGCTCCCCCTCCAAACGCGACCCACCTTCTCCGGCCCACCATGATCATTCCGCCCGCACCGTTCCCCGGCGACCTGTTGCCCGTACCGTTTTTGATCGTCGGGGCCGACGGGCGGGTCGTGAACAGCAACCTGTTGGCGCGGACCGCGCTCTCCCGCGTGGGCCCCCTCTTTCCCGGCTCCAGTTGGCACGATTTGCTGGGCGCGGAAGACGCCCAACGGTTCGAAGGCTGGGTTCAATCCCTCGCTCCCGGCGCCACCGCCACGGCCCAGTTTCATTTCGGCACCGGGAAACAAACGGTCTCCCTTCGGCTCAATGTGCTCCGCCTGGCCCAAGGGGCCTCCGTCACCCTGCACCCCTTCGAGACGCCCTCGCTCAAACCCCCGCTGTTTCTCGGGCAGGTCGACGCGCCGCTTCCGGCGGAGTTTCTCCCGACCCTCACCCACGCCCTGAAGTCGCAAGTCGCGGCGGCCCGCACCGCCACGTTTCTGCTCACGAAACAATACCAGCCCGCCCCCGCTTCCAAAGAGCACCGGTGGCTGGCTGCGATCAGCGAATCCGTCGCCCAGGCGACCGCCACGCTCGATCAAGTCGAACTCCTGGACGCCACCGTGCTCGACGAGCCGGTCGAGGCGCCGGAGCCGACCGATGTTTCGGAGTGGTTGGGCCGGCTGATCGAGTGGGCCAAGCAAGCCAGCCCCGGGAGCACGGTCTCACTGGCCTGTCTCAGTTCCGTGCGCGGCCGCTGGTGGTTATCCACCGGCCTCGTGAGCACGGCCGTCGGATGCCTCCTCGCGAACACCCTGAAATTCGCGCCGCCCGGAAGCGTGTCCTCCCTGAGTGCGACGGAGTGCGGCGATGGCCTGGAGCTCGTGGTCTCCGACCAGGGCGCCGGCCTGCCCGACAGCGAAGTCGTCCAGCTGTTTACCCCTTTCTTCCGCGGCACCAATGCCCGCCAGACTCCCGGCTGCGGCCTCGGTCTGGCCATCGCCCGCGCCGCCATTCTGCGCCTCGGCGGCACCATTTCCTACCGCGTCGCCCCGGGTCCCCGGGTTGAATTCTCCCTCCGTTTGCCCGCCAAGGCCGAACGCTAGCCCCCCTTTTTTTTCACGATGAATCCGCTTCCAGGCCACCGCATTCTCCTCGCCGAGGACGACCCCATCTTGCGCGCAATGACCGCCGACTTGCTCGAGCTCAACGGCTACCAAGTCACGATGGCTTCCGGCGGGGCGCGGGCGATCGAATGCTTCGGCGAAGCCTGCCCCGACCTCGTCCTGGCGGACATTTCCATGGCTGAAGGCGACGGGTATTCGCTGCTCAAGCACATCCGTGCGCACCAGACCGCCTCCGATGTGCCCGTGATCTTCCTCTCGGGAAAATCCGGCCTCGCGGACATCCGCGCCGGACTGCGGGTCGGAGTCGACGACTACATTCCCAAACCGTTTGACCCGGACGAACTGCTCCGCTCGATCAGCCTCCGCATCAGTCGGCGGGAGCAAAAACAACGGCTCGATGCGTTGTTGGGCCGCTCCCTGCACCACGACTTCCGCACCCCGCTCACCGGCATCCTCGGTTTCGCCGAGTTGCTGCGCGCGGCCGCACTGCAGGGCAAACCGATCCCCGCGGCCGAAGTCTCGGAAGCGGCGGAGATGATGCAGTACTCGGCCGAGCGGCTGCTGGAGCTGATCGAAAAGGTCGGCACCATCGTGGAAATCGCCGGCTCCAGTCCCACCCTCGCGGAGACCTACCGCACGGTCACGACCACGGGTTGGCTGGCGGGCGCCCGCCGAAACTGCGAAGCCGTCGCCCAAAAATTGGGTCGCGCCCCGGATCTCGTCCTGCTCCTCGACGAGGTGCCGGTGCCGGTGCCGCTGTCCCATTGGTTGATTACTCTGACCCAGTTGCTGGAAACGGCCTTCGAAGGCTCGGCCAAAGGGACCCCGGTTCGCCTCACCGGTCGCCGGGAAGGTCAAGCGTACCACGTCTCCGTGCTCTACACCGAGGGCACCCCGCCGCCGGCCGGCGCGGGGGGCCACCCCGGGGCTTCGTCCCGCCCCATCGCGGGCCCGGGGATCGACCTGGTGCGCCGCGTGGCGACCCTCGCTTCCGGCGATTTCAAAATCTTGCCCAGCGCCGGCGGATCGGCGATTCACTTGGCCATTCCGGAGGGGCCGCGGAAATAGTCCCGCCCGCATCCCGGCGTTTTGACCCCACCGCCGCCGCTGCCCTCGGCCCCCCCCCATTTTCCCAACCCGCCGATCAAAACCGCCGCCGGCATCACTATGACTGCTCCGTCGCCCACCGAGGTCGAACGCTTGGTCCAGCTCCAGCGCTACGAAATTTTGGATACCGCCCCGGAAGACGTGTTCGACGACTTCACGATCTTGGCTGCGCAGATTTGCGGCACGCCCATTTCGCTCATCTCCCTCCTCGATGCCGACCGGCAGTGGTTCAAGAGCCGGGTCGGCCTGGCCGCCACCCAAACCCCGCGGGAGATGGCGTTCTGCGACCA
>CAJAYO010000497.1 GCA_903948415.1 uncultured Opitutia bacterium
CCAGAGGCCGAAATGCACGAACACATAAACAACCGAGTCCGGTCGGTGCGAAATCGCGTGGTCAATCGGCGAGAAAGCGGAGGACTCTGGTTATGGCTGCGGAGATAGAGGGATGGAGGCGTGCGCTTCCGACCGTCGGCATTTCCCACGCAGACATCAGGCGACGGACGCGTGCCTGGCCACCCCTCGCGTGCGTGCCCGCGAATCGGCTCTCCGCGCATCAAGAGACCTATCCGCGGTCCGGCGTCTCTGTCGAACGCTCACGGCGGGGTTCAGTCTCTGAGGTCATAACCGCGGGTTGGGCGGGCAGCCGATCACTTGGCAAGAACTTGGACGTTGGTGATCTCCCCTTGCAGGAACCGCGACAAGGCCTCGACCGTCAACCGACCTCCCGCCTCCTGCTTCGACTTGAGTTGCATGTCGAAGAACGCGAGGGTCGCCGCACGCGCGACCGGCTGCGTGTCCTTGCGGCTGGCCGACGGCAACGCGCGAGAGCCGCTCCCCGAGGAGTCGGTGAAGTCCAGATGCCTGGCATTCTCGAGCCAGACGAATCGATGCTCACCCGTCGGCCAGAGCGCGAATGCGTCCTTCCGGTTCTCTGGGGGCTGGCCTGCCTGCTGCGAGTCCTTGGTTCCCGAGATTCCAAGCAGCGGCACATGGAGGCTCCCGAAGCTCTCCGCGATGAAGAACGGTTCGCCGACGCCCTGTGGCGAGAGGGCGACGCCGCACTTGATCCGTGCATCACGCAGGTCGGGGCCGAGTCCCTTGCCCGGTGCGACGGGCGGCTCGAGCCAGTCAAGCGCTGGCCGCATGCCGCACACCACCATCGTGGTGAATGCTCCGAAGGAGTGGCCCATCGCGCCGACCCTCGCGAGATCGAGCCTGCCCTTGAGCTTCTCGTGCGTGGCGTTCCATTCGCTGGCGCGATCGATCGCAAACGAGACATCCTTCGGACGCGCCAGCACCTCGTCGGCGTCCCGGATCATCGCATCGAGGTTCTTCATCGGCCGAAATCCATTCGTCAGACGCTCTCGGTTGCTGCCGACATGCTCGAGGCAAAGAACGACATACCCGTTCGCCGCCAGGTCCTGCGCCTGCGCGAAATGCGTGTCCCAGTCGCCGCCCGCACCGTGCGACAGCACGATCACGGGACATGGCGCGCCCGACGCTGGCGCGTGCACCTTGATGGGAACCCGGCGATTGCGGGCGGAATCGACGAGGTTTGGAAATTCGATGACCTGGACCGTGCGCGGTGCGGCGACGGCGGGCGTCGGCGTCGAGCGCGACTTCCCGGCGAAGAACTCCCACACGCGCTCGGCGCCGCGGAACGCCATGATCGGCGCGTTTCCGTCGCGCCGCGAAGGGGCACCCGGCCAGCCGTGGCCACCATCGCGATCGACGATGAACTCGGTCACGGCGCCACCGTCGCCGGGGGCATACGTGGTGGTCGTCACCGAACCCTCGGTCTTGGCGGCGCCCTCGCTCTTCGACCTGTTCGCCTTCACCCAGAAGTCGACGACCTCGCGCACCGGCTTGAACGGGGTCGCCTGCGCCGCGCGCACGAGCGCATTTGCGCTCATTCCGCCCGCGAGCGGCACTTCCTCGTCCTTCGCCCCGTTGATGATCAGGATCGGGAGCGGCACCTTCGGCACGGCGTCGAACGAGAACATGCTCGCGACAACGGGCGCGACCGCGGCGAGCCGCTCTGGCCGCTTCACCGCATAGACGAAGGTCATCATGCCGCCGTTCGAGCCGCCGGTCATGAAGATGCGCGCCGGGTCGGCGCCGTGATCCGCGATCAGGCGGTCGATCAGGCCATCGAGGTAGGCGATGTCGTCTGCATCACGAACCTGCCGCCGAAGGAGGTGCCCAGTGTTCCAAGCATGGCGACCATCGACGGCACCGAACGCCGTGCCCTCGGCATACACGGCCATGAAGCCGTTCGCCTTTGCCACCGGATCGAAGCCGGACTTCGCGCGCATGTCATCGGCGCTGCCCATGCCGCCGTGCAGGATGATCACGGCCGGGCGCTTCTCACCCGCTTTCGGCGCGTTCACCACGATCGCGCGGCGCTCGGCGTCGCCCACCTTGAAGGAAATCGTCTCGGGCGCCTGCGGAGCGGCCTGTGCGCGCGAGGCAAGTGCGGCGACGAGAAGCGCCAGCAGCGCCAGCACAATGTGTTGGATGCGGGTGGTCGAATGCATACGGTCCGAACGGGTGGGAATCGCAAGCATTGCGGCGGGAGCAGCTCGTTCCGCCGACATCGAACATGGTCCCGACAGGGGCGCTGAACAGGTCCACCCGCGGCGATTCGCCCCACCACCTCTGCCTCCGCTCTCGCGGACGGACATGGTGCGTGGCAACTGGAGAGATCTAGAACCCTGTTCTGAGCGCGCCACGAGGGGCTATCCAGCTCTCTTCTGCGAGCTAGATCCCTCAAATCGTTCGAAACCCGTCCAGCCCTGACTACTTCAAGAGGCGCGCGCGAAACTGGCGCGCCAGCAGGTTAAGAGTGAACGCCCTGGCCTCCCGGCCGGGGCGTTCGCGTTTTGCGGCGCGCGTACGGCGTTTTGCGACAAGGAGTTGCGTGCGTCGAGGTCTCTGGTGGTGGGCCAGCGCGGTGGCGTCGCCGAGTGCCTGGCCGACCGTCGCGGGCGTGCTCGCGGATTGTCTCTCCGCGCATCGAGAGACCTCCCGCCCCAATTTGTCTCTGGTTCACAGTTCCAGAG
>CAJAYO010000498.1 GCA_903948415.1 uncultured Opitutia bacterium
GCGCTCCTTCTTTTCCTCACCGCCCCGCTCCCCGCCCAATCCGCCACCGGCGCCATCGCCGGCCGCATCGTCCACGGCACCACCGGACGCTACCTCGTCAACGTCCGCGTCACCGTGGACGGCACCGCCCTCGAAACCTTCACCGACGAACTCGGCGCCTATCGCCTCGACGGCATCCCCCCCGGCCGCGTCACGCTCAAAGCCTTTTTCACCGGCCTCGCGCCCGCCCACGCGTCCATCGACGTCCCCGCCGGCCAGACCACCACCCGCGACGTCGCCCTCGATTCCGTCAACCGCTCCCCCCTTTCTCCCTCCGCCACCGACGCCGTAAAACTCGACGCCTTCGTCGTCGCCACGGGCCGCGAAATGGACGCCGCCGCCCTCGCCATCAACGAACAGCGCTTCGCCGCCAACGTGAAAAACGTCGTCTCCACCGACGAGTTCGGCGCCGTCGCCGAGGGCAACGTCGGCGAGTTCCTCAAGTTCCTCCCCGGCGTCTCCGTCGACTACGTCGGCGGCAATGCCCGCTCCATCTCCATCAACGGCGTCCCGCCCGACAACGTGCCCGTCACCCTCGGCGGCCTCAGCATGGCCAGCTCCAGCGGCGACGGCGGCCGCGGCCGCTCCTTCAACATGGATTTCTTCTCCACCAACAATCTCTCGCGCGTCGAAATCGAATACTCCCCCACCCCCGAGTCGCCCGGCTCCGCCCTCGCCGGCACCGTGAATCTCGTCCCGCGCAGCGCCTTCGAGCGCACCAAACCGCTGTTCCACTACTCCGTCTCCGCCCTCATGCGGGACAATCACAAGAGCCTCGCCGCCACCCCCGGCCCGCGCGGCCACGCCACCCACAAAATCCGCCCCGGCGCCGATTTCAGCTACTCCGCCCCCGTCAACCAATCCTTCGGCTACACCGTCTCGGCCGGCTCCGCCTCCCAATTCTCCCCCCAGGATACGCCCGTCGCCCTCTGGCGCGGCGCCAGCGCCACCACCAACGGCGTCGCCTTTCCCCACACCACGCCCGACCTGCCCTACCTCTCGCGCTACTCCTTCGAGGACGGCGGCAAATTCACCACGCGCCTCTCCCTCGGCATCACCCTCGATTTCCGCCTCACCGCCCACGACCGCCTCTCCTTCGGCTTCCACGCCGCCCGCACCACCATCGGCTATTACAACAAAACCCTCGCCTTCCAGATCAACCAGGTCGACCCCGCCGGTTTCTCCCTCACCTCCACCCGCAGCCGCCCCGGCACCGCCGAACTCAACCTCGCCACCGAGGGCCGCGAGCGCGTCAACCAAACCGCCATGCCCACCGTCTTCTGGTTTCACCGCGGCCCCGTCTGGAAATTCGAATCCGCCGCCACCTACTCCTCCAACGTCAATCATCACGTCGACGTCCAGGTCGGCCGCTTCTTCAACGCCACCGCCCGCCGCACCGGCCTCACCCTCGCCTTCGACGCCATCCAGCCCGACTACCCCGGCCGCCCCGAACGCATCACCGTCACCGACGGCACCACCGGCGCCGTGGTCGACCCCTTCAGCCTCGCCTCCTACTCCCTCGCCACCACCAACAGCAACGAGAGCGTCATCGCCGATCTCCGCCGCAACGCCTACGTCACCGCCAGCCGCGACTTCCGCGGCCCAGTTCCGTTCTCCCTGAAGACCGGCCTCAACTGGCTCGTCTCCCAACGCGACAACACCTTCAACCAGCCCACCTACACCTTCGTCGGCGCCGACGGCCGCGCCAGCACCACCCCCGTCGGCAACGACGATTCCGCCGCGCGCTTCCTCGATCCGTCCCTCTCCCAGGAGTCCGCCCCGTTCGGCTTCCCCCTCACCCAGCGCATCGGCAACGACGCCCTGTATCAATTCTTCCAGTCCACCCCCGCCCAGTTCACCTCCGTCCCCGCCACCACCCACATCTCGAGCGTCAACAACTCGCGCTTCGCCCGCGAACAGCTCACGGCCGCCTTCCTCCGCGGCGACGTCAGCTTCCTCGACAACCGCCTCAAACTCGTCGGCGGCCTCCGCGCCGAACAGACCAACCTCGACGGCGCAGGCCCCCTCAACGACCCCACCCGCAACTACCAGCGCGACGCCGCCGGCAA
>CAJAYO010000499.1 GCA_903948415.1 uncultured Opitutia bacterium
ACGGATTTTATGGAGGGAAAAAGGGGTGGCCGGCGGACTATTGCCTGGTGGGCGCGGCTTTGGCGGGAGCGGTCTTGGCGTTCGGCGCGCGCAGGATCGGTTCGATCGACGCGGGGCTGAACGCGCCGAGATCGGGCAAAGGGGTCAGCACGCCGGTGGCGGGCACCTCGAGCTTGGCGGTCCAGACGATGCCGTTGAGGACGTAGCGGCGGAGATCCTCGAGTTTCCAGTTGCGATAAAAATGCGGCATCACCACGGCGAATCCGCGGCCGGTGTCCGGGCGCTCGATACACCAGGAGACGGCTTCGGGTTTGGGCGCGCCGGGCGGCAGGAGCGAGGTGGCCAGGACGGTGGCGCGGGTGGAGAGCGGGGCGTTCGCGGGGCCGAGGTAGTTGTTTGTGTAGGGCTCGTCGTTCAGCGTGAACTCACGGCAGCCGCGCCAGACGGGATGGTGCGGGGCCGACGGGGTGATGGTGGCGGCGGGAAAAATCTTCGCGAGCGAGACGTGATGTTGGCAGCTTTTATGGGCGAAGTAGCCGCCCATCCAGTGAAGGAGCGGGTGGTCCCCGTCGGGTTTGACGTCGGCGCCGAGGAGGCCGGTCGCGTAGTGCACGCAAACGATACCGCAGCCGCGGGCCATCATGACGCCGAGCTCCGCGAGATTTTGCGCGGCGTTGGGCAGGCGATTCGGCGGAAACGTGTCGCCGATGAAGACGACGGCGGAGGCGGCGGCGCGGACGGCGGCGTCTTTCGGCCACTCATAAAAGAGATCCACCTTTACGTCCGGCACGTTGGCCATGTTCTCCAGGCAGTGCTTGAGCAGACGTCCGCCGGCGGCGACTTCGTGGGTGCCGGGCGGATGGTCGGTCGGGCCGACGACGATGAGGAGGCGGGTCGGCGTGGCGGCGAACAGCGCGCGGGCGGACCACACGCACAGACAGAAAAGCAGAGTGATTTTTTTCATGAGGCGGAGGGTGCCGTGGATTCTTCCACGGTTACGTTCGGAGTCGAACAGCGGATGAGTGGGACGCTTTCGGCGACGGGGGCAGACTTTCGTTGGATACGGGCGCGCTGCGTTGAGGGGAGCCGCGGGGCGCCGCGCTGGAGCGATGCGCGGCCGGCCGGTTGTGAAGAGCTGGAGGACGACGAAATTGAGCGGGGACTATTTTTCCGTCCGCTTTTTCTTTTTCTCCTTTTTCGTCGGTTCCGCGGACTTGTTGGGGCGTTTGCCGACGCCGTCCATCGGCTCGGCCATCTGGTCAAGCCAGGTGTCGTAGAGCCTCGTCAGCTCGGCGACCTTGGCGGCGTTCTGGGGAGCGAGGTCGGTGGCCTCGGCGGGATCTTGCGCGAGATTGAAGAGCTCGACCTTGGGCTGGCTGCGCTGCTGGACGAGTTTCCAGTCGCCGGAGCGGACGGCGAAACCGCCCGCGGCGCCGCCTTCGCTCCAGTAGAACGTGTCGAGGTGCTGCGACGTTTTTCCGGTCAGGAGCGGCAGCAGGCTTTTGCCGTCGAGCGGTCGGGCGGTCGGCAACGCGACGCCGGCGGCGTCGAGCGCGGTCGGCAAAATGTCGAGCGAGCTGATCGGCGTGTCGAGCGTGCGGCCGCCCTTGAAGGCCGCCGGCCACGAGACGATGAAGGGCGTGCGGATGCCGCCTTCGTAGTTTTGCGTCTTGGCGCCGCGGAGCGGGGTGTTGACGGCGCTCATCGCCTTGGAGCCGCCGTTGTCGGTGAGGAAAACGAGCAGGGTGTTTTCCCAGAGCCCTTCTTGCTTGAGAGTGGCGACGACGCGGCCGACGCCGAGGTCGAGGTGATAGAGCATCGCCATGAGGATGACGCGGGCCTCGGTGAGCTCGGGAAACTGTTTCTTGAAACGGGCGATGTCGGCGGCGGGGGCCTGTGCGGGGGAATGGACGGCGTTGTAGGCGAGATGAACATAGAAGGGCCGCGCCTTGTGCTTTTGGATGAAGGCGACGGTCTCGTCGGTCAGACGGGTGGTGAGGTAGCCCTCGTCTTTGATCGGTTGGCCGTTGCGGTAGATGGGCGAGCCCTCGATGTCGTCGAGCTTGAGGTAGTCGTGGGCGCCGCGACCGAGGAAACCATACCACTCGTCGAAGCCGCGACCGACGGGACTCTGCTCGACCGTGAGACCGAGGTGCCATTTGCCGAACGCGCCGCTCACGTAGCCGGCGGGTTGCAGGAATTTGGGGAAAATGGTTTCCGTCTGCGCGATGCCGCGTCCACCTTCGCCGGCGGTGTAGACGCCGGCGCGTTGTTGATAGCGTCCGGTGAGCAGGCCGGCGCGCGTGGGCGAGCAGACGTTGCCGGTGATGTAGCCTTGGGAGAACCAGACGCTCTCGCGCGCCAAGGCGTCAAGGTGCGGCGTGGAGACTTCCTGCGGGTGCTGGGGATTGAAGCCGATATCGGCGTAGCCCTGGTCGTCCGTGAGAATGACGACGACGTTGGGCGGGCGGGGCGCGGCGGCGGGCGATGCGACGACGACCGGGCCGAGGAGCAGGAGGGAGAGGAGGGCGAGGAGCGGATGCGGACGAGGGAAGAGTGCGTTCATGAAGGGTGACGAAGAAGGGCCTGGGTGCGGGGCGGAGGTAATGTCACGGACCGCGGCCGATTGGACAAGAAACTTGCCGGGCCGTGACGGGCTGGCTCCAGGCGGCGATCGCCGGCAAGTGGGCCCGCATGGCTGGCCTCGAGGAGACTTTCGCAGAGCCGTTGCGCTGGGCAGGCGGAATCGCCGGAGGTCATGACATTGCCGGACGTCGGGCGGAGGTCGGGCGGAGGTCGGGCGGAGGTCGGCTTGACCGCACGGTGCGCGCTGTTCTGATCCGGGCACATTTTTCCCATGATGACTTCGTGGCTCTCTCTCATTGCCGGCCTTGGACTGCTCTACGTAGGCGCGCAAATTTTGGTGAAGGGCGGCGCCGCCCTTGCCCTGCGACTGGGTTTGAATGCGCTGGTCGTCGGCCTGACCGTGATGGCCTACGGGACGAGCAGCCCGGAAATGGTGGTGAGCGTGAGCGCTTCGCTGCGAGGCAACGGCGCGATCGCGATCGGCAACGTCGTCGGCTCCAATATCTGCAACATCGCGTTGATTCTTGGCATCTGCGCGTTGGTGGCGCCGCTCTCGGTGTCGGCGCAGATCATCCGGCGGGAAATACCGATCATGGTCGGGGTCTCCGTCCTGTTGGCCGGGATGCTGTGGGACGGTGTGCTCAGCCGTTTCGAGGGCGGGCTGTTGTTTGTGGGCATTGTTGCTTACACGGTGCTGACCGTGCGCCAAGCGAGGGCTGAAACCAAGGGCCAGGCGGCGGCGGAATATCGGCAGGATCTTCCGGCCGGATCGATGGGATTGGGGCGCTCGGTGCTGCTCGTCGTGGCCGGGCTGGCGGTGCTGGTGGTGGCGTCGCAGCTTTTCGTCGGAGGAGCGGTCGTGCTGGCGAAGTCGTGGGGCGTGACGGAAGCGGTGATCGGGCTGACGGTGGTGGCGGTGGGCACCAGTATGCCGGAATTTGCCACCTCGTTGGTGGCCGCGGTGCGCGGGCACGGCGACGTGGCCATCGGCAACGTGGTCGGGTCGAATATTTTCAATGTGCTCGGAATTCTCGGCCTTGCGGCGATGATCCGCCCGATCGACGCCAGCGGGTTGAGCCGCGTCGATTTGGCCATGATGTTGGTGGTCGCGGTCGCCATGTTCCCCGCCGCGCGCTCAGGCGGAGTCATTTCGCGGGTCGAAGGCGGTGTGCTCTTGGCTTCGTATGCGGGCTACACCACGTGGTTGATTAACCAGGCCAACTGAGCGTTGGGCCGGCGACCGGTTTGCTCGTCGCCCGCCAAGCCGAGGGTCGGCGCTCCTCTTTCACCGTGAAATTGCCCCGCGGTGGAGAGGCCGAGGCGCCGCAGCGATCGCCCCGTACCGCGGCCGGGGCGCGTCGGCGCGCAGACAGGGCCGGTCACGTAATCATGCCGGCCAATCCCGCGCTCCGAGGCGAGCCGGTCGAGACTCGGCGGGGCGACTTCTTTCGGGGGCGGCGGATTGAAGAGCCCATCGGCGGAGCGAAGGTCGTCGGCGATGAGGACGACGAGGTTGGGCGGGCGCGTCGCAGTCGCGGCCGGGGACGTGACACTCGCTGGAGCGGCCCACCGTGCACTGACGAGGGGCAGACGCGGAGGCGGGTTGCGAGCGATCAGGCGCAAGGAAGGGGAACGAAAAAGCGGTGAAGCAGGGCGGGGGTAATGTCGCGAGCCATCCCAGATTGGACAGGAAACTTGCCGCGGTCGATCGGTCCGGGTTTGCGCCAACCCCCAGCTGGGCTCGACACGTGCTGACCGCGACACCACGGGCATGAAGCCGAAGGTCTCGCTCACGGTTGAGCGCCCGGCGATGCAAGCCGCCCGCCGCACCGCCCGCCGCCAAGGCACGAGCATCTCCGCCATCTCTGCGAAGCCGTTCAGCGAGCGTGAGCCCCGCGCCGGTTTTGCCGCCGATGGGCTGGAGCAAAGGCGGCCCGAGGGCGTCCGGCCGGTCGTCCCGATGCCGGACGCCCTCAGGTTACGAATACCTCCGTAAGAAATAGCCGAAGCCGGCCCGATCCTTGGTTCACTGGAAAAATCGCAGACGACCTTCGGCCATTCGTTCCGCGCTGC
>CAJAYO010000500.1 GCA_903948415.1 uncultured Opitutia bacterium
CATGGCCCGGGTCGATACGCAGGCCCAAGCCATCGCCGCCGACCTCAAGACCGCCGGCGCGTATGTTGCGGCCGACAAGGAAATCATCGCGCTCATCGCCTACCTGCAGCAGATGGGCCACTTTGAAGCGGTGTCGCCGGCCCAATCCGGGGCGACGAAATGACCGCCGTGTCCGACCCCCGCCACCCAGCCCTCAACGCGCTCTCCTGATGTTCAAACGCCTTGTCCTCGAAGACTCCGCCACGCTCTTCACCCTCGTGGCCTTTATCACGGCCGTGTCGTTTTTCGTCACGATCAGCTGGCGCGCGCTCCGCATGAAGCGCCCGCAGTTGGAGCGCTTCGAAAACCTGCCCTTTGCCACCGAGACCCCCGCCGCCCGCCATGATACCGACGCCTAACCCGCCGCTGGAAGATCCCGTCCGTCCGCACACCTACGACGGCATCCAGGAATACGACAAACGCCTGCCGAATTGGTGGCTGATGACGCTCTATGCGAGCATCGTCTTTTGGGTCGGCTATTGGGCCTACTACGAGTGGTTTCGCGTCGGACTCACCGGAGAACAGCAGGTCACGCGCGAGCTCGCGCAAATCGAGACGGCGAAACTCGCGTCCGCTCCCGCCGTGGACGACGCCAGCCTGTGGAAGATGAGCCGCAACCCCGTCTTCGTGGATGCGGGCAAGGCGACGTTCGACGCCAATTGTGTCGCGTGCCATCTTGCGAGCCTGCGCGGCAAGAGCGAAAATCCCGTCGCCATCGGCCCGGACCTCACCGACACGAAGTGGACCAACGGCGGCAAGCCGATGGACATCTACAACGTGATCAACAAAGGCGTGCTCGTAAAAGGCATGCCGACCTGGGGCCCGGTGCTGGGGGCGAAAAAGATCAGCGAGACCACCGCCTACATCATGAGCAAGCACACGGAAAACGAGCCGATCCAACTTGATCCGGCCGCCGCTCCGGTGCCGCCAAAATAAGTCCCGCCGTCTTGCGCCCACCTCTGCGCCGGGCGGTCTGATCCCATGGCCGTTCCTGCCCACGCTCCCCGTCCCAATCGCGATTCCGTCACCACCATCCGGGAGGACGGTTCGCGGCCGTTCATGTTTCCCGCGGACACGCGCGGGCGTTTCACGTGGGCCCGCCGCGCCGTCGCTTACAGCCTGGTCGCGTTTTACCTGTCGCTGCCGTGGATCAAGATCAACGGCTATCCCGCGATCTTCCTCGATGTCGCGGAGCGGCGCTTCCACCTGTTCGGCCTCACGTTTGCGGCGCAGGACATGTGGCTGCTGTTTTTTGTCATCACCGGACTGGGGTTCTCGCTGTTCTTCATCACCTCGCTGCTGGGGCGGGTCTGGTGCGGTTGGGCGTGTCCGCAGACGGTGTTTCTCGAGCATATTTACCGGCGCATCGAGGTTTGGATCGAAGGCGATGCGGTCGCGCGGCGGGCGCTCGATGCGGCGCCGCTCACGGCGGGAAAGATCGCCAAACGGGTCTTCAAGCACGCCGTCTATATTTTGGTGTCGGCCGTCCTCACGCACCTCTTCCTCGCCTATTTTGTTTCGGTGCCCGAAGTCTGGGCGATGGTGCGGTCCGCGCCGGCGGAGCACTGGAGCGCCTTTGTGTTCATGATGGCCTACACGGCCCTCACGTACTTTATCTTCTGCTGGTTCCGGGAGCAGGTCTGCATCGTGATTTGTCCGTACGGCCGCATCCAGTCGGCCCTGACGGACGACAATACCGTCACCGTCGGCTACGACGCGATCCGCGGCGAACCGCGCGGCAAGGCCGGTACCGAGGGCGCCGGCGACTGCGTCGCGTGCAACAAGTGTGTCCAAGTGTGTCCGACCGGCATCGATATCCGCCAGGGCCTGCAATTGGAGTGCGTCGGCTGCACGGCTTGCATCGATGCCTGCGACGACGTGATGGTCAAACTTCAGCGTCCGCGCGGCCTGATCCGTTACGACTCGCAAAACGGGCTCCAGAAAAAACCGACCCGCTGGATCCGCCCGCGCACCGTGCTTTACGCCATTTTGCTGTGCATCGGGGCGGGCGTCGCCGCGTGGGCCGTCTCGACCATCAAGCCCGCGAATTTCGGCGTCACGCGCATGATCGGCGCGCCCTACATCATCGACGGCGGGTTTGTGCGGAACCAGTTTCTCGTGCGGCTCGTGAACAAGCGCAACCGGCCCGTCCGGTTCACCCTCGCGGTGGAGGATGCGCCCGCGCATCTGCGGCAATCCGGCTTCGCCGAAGCCATCGAGGTGGCGGCGCTGGGCGAAACGGCGACGCCGCTTATCCTCCAACAGCCGCGCCAAGACTACCGCGGTCCGTTCCACTTTACCGTCCGCGTGCAGGATGAACGCGGGACGTTTCACCTCGAGCGAAAGGTCGATTTCCTCGGGCCCGAGGCCCGGTTGCTCCGCGAGGAAGAAGATGACGAGAAAGAGAAAGCCGCCCATGGCCGCCGAAAAGAAAAGTAAGCTCTGGCTCCTGGTCGTCGCCGCCTTTGCGCTCCAGCTGGCGGCGTGGACGGCGTGGTTCATCATCGCCAAACATAATCCGGTGCAAGAGGTGCCGCTCGTGAAGTCGCGCTGAGCCCATGGAACTCGCCGCCGTCAATTCCCCCGCCGCCGCGTTCGTCGCCGGTCTCGTCACCAGCCTGCATTGCGCGGGGATGTGCGGTCCGCTCGCGTGTTCGCTGATGCCGGTGAAAGGCGACCGGTCCGATGCGCAGACGGTGAGCACGGTTTACCATGGGGCGCGCCTGACGAGCTACGCGCTGCTCGGCGCGCTGGCGGGCGGACTCGGGCGCGCGCCGCTCACCTGGGTTTCGCAGTCGGCGCTGCGCTGGCTGCCGTGGGTGATGGTGCTCTTCTTCGTGGCGCTGGCGCTCCGGTGGGACCGGCATCTGCCGAAACTTGCCGCGTTGGGCCGGGTGACGTTCCGCCTGCAGGGCTGGCTGCGGGGGCGCTCGCGCACGGAGGCCGCCGCGGCGCTCGGATTTGCGACGCCGCTGCTGCCCTGCGGTCCGCTTTATTTTCTCGTCGCGCTGGCCTTGCTCTCCGGATCGGCGTTGCACGGCGTGGAGGTGATGCTGGCGTTCGGCCTCGGCACGGTGCCGTTGTTGTGGCTCGCGCAGACGCAGTTTCACTGGGTGCGCCAAAAGCTTTCGCCGCTCTGGCTCGACCGGGCCCGGCTGACGCTGGCGCTCACCACGGCGGCGGTGATCGGCTGGCGGTTGCGGGGCACGCTCGGTTTCGCCGGGCCGGACCCGGCGTCGTTGATTTGTCTCTGACATGAGCCCCGCCGCCATCGCCGAAGCCCCGCGCCCGACCGGGGCCAAGCCGGCCTGCCGTCACTGCGGCGCGCCGCTCGGCGACGCGCGGATGCAGGAGTCGGGTTTTTGCTGCGCCGGCTGCTCCTACGTTTTCCGGCTCGTGCACGAGCATGGGCTGGCGGGCTACTATCGGATCAAGGACGAGGTGACCGCGCCGGCGGACACGGCGGTGTTTCAGGCGCGCGATTACGGCTGGCTGGCGCTGGCCCAGACGGAGTCGGAAGCCGCGCCGCAGAAAATCCCGGAACTGAATCTCGATGTGCAGGGCATCTCGTGTGCGGGTTGCGTGTGGCTGATTGAGAAGGTGTATCTCCAGCAACCGGGGGCGCGGGAGATTTTTGTGCACGCCCAGTTTGGTACGATGCGGTTGCGGTGGACGCGCGGGAAGTTTTCGGCGGTGGAGTTTGCGCAGAAGCTGCAGGCGTTCGGCTATCTCGCGGGACCGGCGGGCGAAACGACGGGCGAGCCGGAGAGCCGCGGGCTGGTGCGGCGCATCGGGTTGTGCGGGGCGTTTGCGATGAACGTGATGCTCTTCGCGTTTCCGGCGTATTTCGGAATGGAGCGCACGGCGGACTACGCGGCGCTGTTCGGCGTGCTGGCGCTGGCGTTCGGCACGCTCAGCTTTCTCGTGGGCGGCACGTATTTTCTCGGGCGGGCGGTGCGGGCGCTGCGCGAAGGCGTGATGCACATCGACCTGCCGATCGCGGTGGGCATCGTCGGCGCCTACATGGGGTCGGTCTACGGCTGGCTCGCGGGCGAGGAGCGGTTCGTCTACTTCGATTTCGTCGCGACCTTCATTCTGCTGATGTTGATCGGGCGGTGGGCGCAGGTGGCGGCGGTGGAGCGGAACCGCCGCCGGTTGCTCAGCCAGCAGCCGAAACCGCCGCGGGTGCGGTTGGCCGCGGGCGGCGACGTCGCCACGGAGCAGGTGCGCGCGGGCCACGCGATGGTGTTTTCCGCGGGCCAGACCGTGCCGGTGGAGGCGCGGCTCGAGGGGACGGCGGCGGAATTTTCCCTGGCGTCGATCAGTGGCGAGGCGGAACCGCGGCTGTTTCGCGCCGGACAGCGGGTGCCGGCGGGCGCGGTGTGCGTGAGCCGGGCGGACGTGCGGCTGGAGGCGACGCAGCCGTGGGCCGACTCGCTGCTCGCGCAGTTGCTCCGGCCGGCCGAGCGCGTCGGGGAGCGGGCGGTTTTTTTGGAAAAGATCGTGCGCGGCTATTTGATCGGAATTTTCGTCGTGGCGATCGGCGCTGGCATCGGCTGGTGGACGGTGTCGCACGACGCGGCGCGCACCTGGGCGGTGGTGACCGCGGTGTTGGTCGTCTCGTGTCCGTGTGCCGTGGGGCTGGCGTTTCCGCTGGCCGACGAGCTGGCGACG
>CAJAYO010000501.1 GCA_903948415.1 uncultured Opitutia bacterium
CGCTACACCGACGAAACGATTCGGGCGAATCCCTACCAATCCCTCGCGATTGCGGCCGGCGTCGGTCTGCTCGTGGGCGTGCTCGTGGGCCGGACCAGCAAATAAGCCATCGCCATGGAAACCGCCGCACCCGGCACACCGGGCATACTCCATTCGTTCCGGGTGCTCGGTGAGGGCCTTCTCGCCACGGTGCAGGACCGGCTCGAACTTTTTTCGGCCGAACTGCAGGAGGAGAAGATCCGCCTGATTCAGATTTTTTTCTGGATCAGTGCGGCTGTTTTCACGGGCATGATGGCGCTGATGTTCGCCAGTCTGTCCGTGGTTTACCTTTTTTCGGAGAGCGCCCGTCTGGCGGTGCTGCTCGGGCTGACCATTTTTTATACCGCGGCGGTGGGGGCGATCGTGTTCGCCTTCCGCCGTTTCATCGCGCGCCAACCGAGCCCGTTTGCCGCCACCCGCCAGGAGATCGGTGAAGATCGCGCATGTATCCGCAACGCGAACTGATCCGTCTGGCGGCCTATAAGGCCGCCCTGCGCCGCGATATCACTTTGCGCCGCGCTTATTGTGCGACGGCGGCATCGCGTCTGGCCCAACCGGTCGCCTGGCTGGATCGGATGGTGGCAATTGTGCGCCAGCTCTCGCCGGTGGCGTTGTTTGCTGCCGTGCCCTTGGGTGTTTTCGTTCAACGCACCGTCTTCCCGCGCATGAAGATTCTGGGCACGCTGGTCCGGTGGGGGCCCTTGGTGGTCAACGCAGCGCGCGGCTTTGGTTCGATGTTGCGCCGCTCCGGTGAGCCTTCGAAAAGGTCTCAACCCAAAGCCTGAGGCCCGCAGCGTCGGTTGCGCACGCCAAGTTGGCGGGCAGAGGTGAGGGTGGGGGCAATTGCCGATCCTACGTCGGGATTGCGCAGCGCAGGCCTCGCTATGCGCGAGATCGGTCGAATTTTCCACCACGAGGCCTGTAGACACGCTGAATCGCGGACAGAAAAAAACCCCGGCCTTGGAGGCCGGGGTTGTCTGCTAGAGCGTAGAACTGGAATCCGCCTATTTGGCCACCGGCGGCAGGGGAGGGGGGGGCGGCATGCGGGTCAGGGAGCTGTTGGCGGCCCGGGAAGAGATCATCTCGGTCATGCGCTGAATCTCGAACTCCGCGTTGCGCTTGGCGACCTTGGCCAGTTCCACCTGTTTCGCGAGGTCGAACGCTTCGCGGTTGGCCTTATCTTTGGCTTGGCGCGTCGCAGCGAGCGAAGCGTCGAGTTTGGCGGCCTCTTTGGCGGCGCGATCGCCTTCGGCGAGCGCCTTATCGGTCGCGTCCTTCACCTCTTTGTCGGCGGCCGCCAACTTGGCGATCTTGGCCGCTTCTTTGTCCGCGTCCTCCTTCTCGCGGGCCACTTGACGCTCCCGGGCGTCGATCCGGGCTTTATCCTCGGCGGCGGCTTTGAGTTTGGCTTTCTCGGTTTCCTGCTTGAGCACGAGTTCGGCCCGGGCCTTCTCACGAAGATCGGCCTCCTTTTGATAGCTGAGGAAAAATACAAGAAACGCTCCCAGCATGGCGCCAGGGAAAATGAGATACATCCACTTTTTCATCGGTAAGGTGATTAAGGATTATTTTTTGGCGGCGGCTTTGGCAGCGGCCTCGGCGGCTTTGGCGGCGGCCTCGGCGGCGGCGTCGGCGGCGGCAATGCGGTCCAGCACGGTCGCCAGACTGCGCACGTTATCTTCGGCCTTTTTGACGTAGGAGCGTTGGAAGGCGATCTCGTCGGTCGCGCGCTTCTTCTCGCCCTCGATCTTCTCGACCTCCTTCTTCTCCTCCTCAATTTCCTTTTTCAGGCGTTTGACCTGCTGCTCGGTTTTGTCGGCTTCCCGCTGGGCGCGGAACTTAGCCTGCATGGCCTTTTCGCGCATTTCTTTGTCGGCCGTGTCCTTGACCTCCTTGGCGGCCTTTTCGATTTTCCGTTTTTCCTGGGAGGCCAAGGCATCCTTAACCGCCTTCTCGCGGGAGCGGGCGTCGGCATCCAGTTTCGCTTGGATTTCGGCCCGGGCCTTGGCTTCGGAGGCAGCGAGGCGGGCCTCGTGTCCAGAGCTATATTGCCAGTAAATCGCGCCGAAAATGATGACTCCGATGAGCGGCGGGAAAAAATAGACGTATTTCTTCTTCATTGATAAATTTGTTAAGCGGTAAAAAGGGGGGGGGATCAGGTTTTTTTGGTCTGCTTGGCCGCTTCCCGCTCGTTGAGGGCGGACTGGACGGCCTCCTTAAGGCGCGCCAAATAGGGATCTTTCTCTTTCTTCGGGTCGCTGAGGGCCTCGGCCTGGCCGATTGATTTCATGGCCTCATCGAAATCCTCCAGTTCGTAGGAAACGTTGGCGAGGAGGGTGTGAACGGAGTAGGGGCGATCAAGTCCGCCGCGGCGCAGCGCCTCGCGGTAATGGATGCGTGCCTCCTTCATTTTCTCTTCCTGACGGTAAATTTCGCCGATTTGCAGATCGAACTGACCGTTGTTCGGGAAGAGCTTGGTCGCTTCCTGCAGTACCTTCAGGGCGTCCTGATTCCTGTTGATCTGGAGATAGTAGTAGCCGAGGTAAACCCAGTTCTTGGCGTCGTTCTCGATAGCGCCGCTCTTGAGGCCCGCGTAGAGGAGATCGGTGGCCTTACCGAACTGATTCACTTGGATGTAAAGGCTGACCAAGTTGAAGTTGTCCTTGGACGTGTTCATGAAGCCCTGGGCTTGGGCGCGCTCGACGGTGTTGATGGCCCGCACGAAGTTGTCCCGGGCCTTCGTTTCGTCCTTGTCGCTGGCGAGATTGAGATAGGTCGCCCAAAGTTGCGGCCAGTAGTCCTTCTTGGTCGGGAACTGTTTGACGATCAGCTCGAGCACCTCGGCGGCGCGGACCGTATCGTTTTCCTGCTGAAGGATGGCGAGGAGCAGAAAATAGAGCTGTTCCTTGGGGCGGATCGAGGTGCGGAAGAGCTTGTCGACTTCGGTGCGGGCTTGCTTGAGCAGGTCGCGATTGACGTTCTTTGGATCGGCGACGGCCTGTTGCAGGAGAATCGTGGCGTAGAAGGCGCTGATCTCGGGGGTGGCCTTCGGCGTGTCCTTCAGCCAGCGCTTAAAGAAATCGGACGCCTTGGTCAGGTATTGCTGTTGGAGCGCCGGGACCTTGATCGTCGTGGCTTCCTGATAGCTCACCTGCGCGAGGAATAGCAGCATCTCCAGCGTCTTGTTCTTGTCGAAGAAGCGGTTGGCGTCGGAGAGTTTCAGCGAGGCCTCCATGGTCTCGACGGCTTTGGCCCATTGGTCTTTACCGGCGAGCAGCCGGGCGCGCATGTCTTGGATGTAGGCCAAGTCGTAGCTGTTCGCCCCAACTGTCGGGATGAGACCTTCGAGGAGGGCAATCATGCCGTCCCAGTTTTTGGTGTCCTGCAGCGGCTTCAGCTTTTGAAACTCGGTGCTGACCTTCTCGCTCAAGCTGGGGGGCTGTTGGGCCGGAGCTTGCGCGGAGGCCACGGTGAGACCCGCCGGCACCGCGAGAGCGAGCGCGAGGGCGACGTGCGCCGAGCGGGCGCGGTGGGACAGGGAAGGAAAGAGGGAGGCGGTCACGGGAGGGATTAATCCTCGTTAAGGGTGAAGACGATGGGCACCTGCATGTGCGTGTTGACGGAGCGGCCGCCCTTGCGTCCAGGCTTGAATTTCCACTTCGAAACGGCCTGCACGGCGGCGGACTCGAACTCGCGTTGCGACATTTTCACGGCGAACGCGTTCTGGACGTCGCCGTTGGCGTCGACGATGAAGTCGACGACCACTTCGCCGGCAATGCCGGCGCGGCGCATTTCAAAAGGATAGGTCGGGCGCCCCTGCAGACGCGGGACGGGCTGATTGTCGAGCATCGACGGATCGAATACGGCCTGCCCCCTGAATTGGGAGGTATCGCGATCACCGGGGATCGTGAGGACACCCACCGCCGGACGCATGCCTTCTGGCGGCGGCGGCTGCACTTTTTGCACGAAGGACGTGTCGGTTACGATCTGGGGAACGTCAGTGAGCATCGGTGGCGCCAGGTCCATCGGTTTGATGGGCTCGTCGGTCGCTTCGACCTTTTCGGGCTCATCGGGCTCGAGTTTGGGCATCTCCATCAACTGAACCTTCGGGGGTTCGACCGCGATGGGTTTGGGCTTCGGCGTGATCTTGATCAGTTTTTCACCAAAAAAGACACCACCGTGGATCAGGGCGGACAAAAGAATGCCGAGGATGATATCGCGACGCATGGGAAAAGAGCCCGGGTTACCGGCCGGTGGGCTGCACGGTGGTTTGAACGGAGACTTGGGCGATGCCGGCCTTGCGCACTTCGTCCAAGGCCAGAACGGCGGCCCCGAAACGGGCTTTGCTGTCACCTTGAATCAGCACGCGGGGATTCGACTCGCGGTTCTTGTAGTCGGCCAAGCGGGGGGCAATTTCGCCGACGGTGATCAGTTCGGGCTGGCTGCCGACTCCCTGCTTCCAATAGCAATTGCCCTGATCGGAAACCTGGAGGTAGACGGTGGGATCGTTGGGATTGGGCTGGCTGTTGGGATTGGCTACCGGCAAGTCGACCGGAAGCGAAGAGATCTTGTTCAACGACAAGGTAAACAAGACGAACGTCGCGAGGAGGAAAAAGATGACGTCAATGAGAGGGATGATCTCAATACGCGCCTTCTTCTTGCCATCTTCTGCATTGGAACTGGGTCCGGACATGGGAGTGAGGTTTGGTAATTCGCGACCGCCGGCGTTCAGCGCGGGGTGGAGCGGACCTGGGTCTCGATGAAGATTTTCTTGAAACCCGCTTTGCGGGCCTCGTCGAAAACATAGATCGCTTGGTTAAACGGCGCATTTTCGTCGCCGTTGATGAGAATACGACCCTCGGGGTTCGTCGTGTAGAAAGCTTTCAGCCGGTTGAGGAAATCACTGAGGTCAACGAATTCCTTGTCCCAGGCCAAGCTGCCCTGCTCCGTGACGGAGACCGTCGCCGTTCCGGCCGTATCACGCTCGACGCCACTGTCCGACTGGGGCAGGAGGACAGGCACGCCTTGCGGGGTGTTCAGCGAGAGCGTGAACAATACGAAGGTCGCGAGCAGAAAGAAAATGACGTCGATGAGAGGGATGATCTCAATGCGCGCCTTTTTCTTGCCGCCGGTATTACCGCCTGATGATCCGGCCATGGTGTGGTGTGGCTGAGGTGATTACGGTGACGAAACGCAGGAAACGGACACTTAGCGGGCGAACGGGGCGTTGGTCTCGGACTTCTTGAGGAGAATCTCGAGAGCGTGCGAGGCGTCGGCGACGTCCTGCTTGGCCTGGTCGGTGCGGGCGTTAAGGTAGTTGAACGGGAAGAGGGCCATGATCGCGATGAGCAGACCGCACGCCGTGGCGATAAGCGCCTCGGCGACGCCGCCCGTGATCGCGCCGGAAGCCGCCGCGAGATTACCACCGCCGAGGGCGCCGAAGGTCTTCATCATGCCCGTCACCGTGCCGAGCAGTCCAAGCATGGGGGCCGCCGTGATGACGGTGTCGAGGGTCGCCATACCTTGCGTGAAGCGGCCGAGCTCCTGGCTCGAGGCGCGAACGAAGGCGTTGGACATCGAAAATTCTTTGTTCGTGAGGCTGTACACGAGAATGCGGGCGATGAAGTCCTTGCTCTTCTTGCCGATCGCGAGCGCGCCTTCGATATCACGCTTCTCGACGCTCTCGAGCATCTTCTCCACGACTTCGGCCTCGCGGGTGCCGTTTTCACGGATGATGAAAAGGATGCGCTCGGCCACGACCGTGATGCCGACGAACGACAACAGGAGGATCGGCCACATGATTTCTTTGCCCGCGTGGAATAGATCCATCATGGACATTTCGCTGCCGTCTTCATTCTTCAGCAGGATCGCTAGGGGGAGTTCAACTAGGTTGATAATCATAGGAGGAGGGAAGTTAGTGGATGGATTTCGGTGCTAAGGAGGAAGGGGAGGGCGGGTAGCGGAGTACGGTGGACGCGCGCTCCGGGTTTACGCTCAAAAGTTTTTGGTTTTCGGAAAAAACTTTCCGATCGCGACACTCGCGTCGCCTGAACAATGGCAGGAACCATGCCCGCCGCAGGCAGAAAATTCGGGGAGAAAAACGGAGAGTTTCAGCATGTCGCTGAGGTAATTTCGTTAGGGGAAAAACTAGAGAGAAAGCGAACTAGGTGTCATCCAAACTTGGCTGTCAACCCACTTTGTCAAACGCGCGGGGGAAATGTTTTTGGCGGCGTCGGCGTGCGGAATCTGAGAGTGAAAACGCGCCTCGGGGGCGCTACTAAGAAAATAAAAATGGCTGCCCGACTAGGAGTCGAACCTAGACAAAACGAGTCAGAGTCGTTTGTGCTACCATTACACCATCGGGCAGGAAATTGATTGGGTCGTGAGTCGCGTACGACTTGACGTGGCCTCGCGGGCGGAAGTGGAGCCGGCGATGGGATTCGAACCCGCAACCGCCTGTTTACAAAACAGGTGCTCTACCATTGAGCTACGCCGGCGGTAAGC
>CAJAYO010000502.1 GCA_903948415.1 uncultured Opitutia bacterium
AGCACGCCGGCGTAGGCGGCGCGGTCGGCGGCGGTGAGGAGTTCGCGCCATTTGACGATGCCGTAGGGATTGTTGGCGCCCCAGTTGGCGAGGGACTCGTCGTAATGAAACGCCGCGTTGCCGACGACGGTGATGTTGTTGGCGACAATGGAGCCCATGATGTCGCCGTTGCCGTTGATTTTCACGTGGGCGTTGGGGGCGTAGACGATGCCCTTGAGGGCGCCGTTGCCGGCGATCTGGAGGTCTTGGCCGGCACCGGGCACCCCGGTGGCCCAGAGTTGGAAGGTGGCGGGCGAAACGTTGTTGTTGAGGAGTCCGTTGCCGGCGATTTTCACATCCGCGGCGGTGTAGATGACGAGGGTGGAGTTGGCGGCGAGGGTCAGGCCGTCGCCGCCGGTGAGGTTGATGGCGTTGGTGCCGGGGAGAGCCGTCAGGACGAGGGTGACATGGCCGTAAATGGTGAGGTCGCTGCTGATCGTGCCGCCGAAGCGGTAGGTCGCGGTGACCCCGGCGGACCCGAGGGTGGCGCCGATCGGGCCGAGGGTGGAGCCGCCCGCGGGGTCGTTGACGGGGTCGAAATTGGCGGTGAAATCGGTGGCGACCCGGGTCGTATCAACGGTGCCGGCGGGGCTGCCGAAGGCGGCGATGGTGCCGTTGGTGCCGACGCTGAGCGCGCTCGCGCTGCTGCTGCCGACGGAGGCGAAGCCCCAGATGTCGGCGTTGTTGATGGCGACGGAGCCGACGGCGACGGAGGTGCTGCCGACGCTGCCGCGGTCGTTTTTCACGCCGGCGCTGTAGGGGATGGCGGCGGTGCCGGGGTTGTTGTCGGGGTCGGAGTTCCAGCTGTCGACGGAGGCGTTGTTGCCGTTGAAGGTGATCTGGTTTTTGGCGACGAGGCCCATGGCAAATTTGGAACGGCGGCGGAGTTTGACCTCGATGGTCTTGCTGAGCGTGCGCGCGTCGTTCGGGAGGGTGATGGTGGACTGGGCGACGGCGATGGGCTGGGTGCTGGCGGCGGGGTTGTAGTGGTCGACGTAAACTTTGACGGCGGCCTGGTTGTTGCCGCTGAGCGTGAAATCGGTGAACGTGCGTTTGGCGGAGACCCCGTCACTGATGTCCCAGCCCTGCCAGGCGGTGGCGAGGGCGACGCCGGCGGTGGCCTGGTTGAAGGACCAGAGGGCTTCTTCGATGCCAGTCTCGGCGATGTTCATCGCGCCGGTGTTGTAGAAGGAGCGGTTGGCGAGCTTGAGGGAGCTGCGGCTGAGGGCGATGTAGCTGCCGAGCGAAAGGGCGATGACGGCGGAGATCAGCATCGCGACGATGAGAATGGAGCCGCGGCCGTGCCGGCGGGGAAAGGTGCGGCGGGGGCGAACGGGAAAAGCGATCATGGGGCGGATCAGGTGCTGACGACTTTGTTGCGGAGGACGACGCGGGCGGAGAGCACGGCGTTGGTGGTGGCGACGGTGGTCGCGCCGGTGCGGACGGAGCGCAGGGTGATTTGAATTTGCTTGGTCTCGAGGTCGTTGGCGGCGGCGAAGTCGACGCCGTTGACGACCTTGTAGCGGCGGAAGGCGAAGTCGCTGACTTCGCGCACGAGGATGAGACGGGCGGACGTGCTGGTGGCGGTGCCGGCGAGGCGGTAGAAACACTTCGCGGTCGGGCCGGTGTCGCTGGAATCGTAGGCGTAGGTGACGCGGGTGGTGCCGGTGGCGGTGACGACCGTGAGGGTGATGCCGTGGGCGCTGGTCCAGGTGATATTGCTGGCGAGGCGGGCCTCTTCGCTGAAGGTCTCGAGGGCGCGGCGGGCCTCGGCCTCCATTATGCTGTAGTTGGCGGCGTTGTAGCCGCTGCGGCCGAGCATGGTGAACGTGGTGAGGATCGCGGTGAGAATGAACGCGGAGAGGCCGGTCGCGACGAGAAGTTCGACGAGCGTGAAAGCGCGGCGCGGGCGTCCGCGGAAATGTTCAGTGGGTGACATAGAGGTAGTCGCTGAGGCCGTTTTTGGCGTAACGGGTTTGGTAGGACACGGAATGGCTCCGGCCGTCGACGCCGACCCAGACGACGGTGAGGGTGATGAGCCGGATGTCCGCGCGGCCGGCGAGGGCGGCGACGGTGCGGGTGCAGGTGAAGCGGCTCGCGATGGTGTTGAGCAGGTGGTCGAGAGCGGAGGAGGAGCCCGAGCTGATGGTGGACGTGGGGTCGACGACGGCGGAGGCGGGGAGTGCGGTGATTTGGGCCCAGTTTTGGAGGCGGAGGATCTCCATCTCGCTCTGCATGATCTGGGCGGCGAGGGTCAGGTTGCGCGCGGTATCGACGGAGCGCATGCCGAACTGGAGGGTGGTGAGCGACGTGACGATGCCGAGGACCATCACGATCGCCGCCATCATGACCTCGACGATGGTGAAGCCGCGGTGGCGGCGGGCAGGTCCGCCAGTCGGGCGGAGGGGAGTGGGCGGGAGTTGCACCCGCCGAGAATAGCGGAAACGGCGGCAGCCGCGTAGAGACCTATGCGGCCTTTTTCAGGCCAGGGCCGATGGGGCCGTTCAGGCCGGTCCGGGATTGGCCCGGTCGCGCACATAGCGGGCGGCGGCCTGGGAACGGCTGCGGACGGCGAGTTTTTCGAACACGCTCACGAGGTGGTTTTTGACGGTGTTCTCGCTGAGATTCAGTTGGGCCCCGATCAGCTTGTTGGTGAGTCCGTCCGCCACCAGGGCAAGGACGCGGGTTTCCTGCGGGGAGAGTTTGGCGAGACTGTCCGCGGCGAGCGTCGCCGTGCTTTTGCCTCGCACAAACTGCATCACGTGGGAGGTGATTTCGGGCGAAAGGACGGAGCGGCCGGCGAGGGCGGCGGACATCGCGCTGAGGAGGGCCTGGGGGTCGATCTCCTTCAAGAGATAGCCTTGAGCTCCGGCCACAATCGCGTCGTAGACGAGGTTGTCGTTGGAGTAGGAGGTCAGCATGACCACGCGGGTGGCCGGGAGTTCGGCGAGGATTTGGCGGCAGGTATCGATGCCGGAGCCGTCGGGGAGGCGGATATCGAGGAGGGCAAGATCCGGCCGGTGGATACGGGCGGCGGCGAGACCTTCGGCCGCGGTGCCGGCTTCCGCGACGACATCAAAGGTGACGTCGTGGCCCGGAAGGCTGAGGACGGCGCGGATGCCTTGGCGGATGAGACTGCTGTCGTCCACGAGGAGAACCGTGGCGCGGAGAACGGGGGCGATAGTCAAGGGAGAGACGGGAGGAGGAGAGAAACGGTTGTGCCGGTGCCGGGGGAGGAGCGCAAGGTGAAGGTGGCGCCGAGATCGCGGGCGCGGATGGCGAGGTTGGCGAGGCCCCGGCCGCCGGGCACCACGCGGGCGGGGTCGAAGCCGATGCCGTCGTCGGAGATTTCGAAGAGGAGGCCGGCCGCGTCCGGGCGGAGCGTGAGGCGGATTTCCCGGGCGTGGGCGTGGCGGTGGGCGTTGGTCAGCGCTTCGCGGGCGAATTGCAGGAGTTGGGCGCGATGGGGGAGCGGGAGACGTTCCGCGAGGGGGGCGTCGATGGCGGACACCACATGGGGGGCGCCATTGGAGGCGGGCAGAAGACTGGACAAGACGGCGGAAAAGGGCCGGCCGTGGTTGATCTCGGGATCGAGGCCGGCGATGGAGCGGCGGAGGTCGCGGATCACGTCATTGAGACTGGTGCGGGCTTGTTCGAGCAGCACGGCGGTGCGGGCCGGATCGGCGGCCAGGAGGGTGCGGGCCGAGGCGAGATTGAGGCCGGTGGCGTAGATCGCCTGGATCGCGCCGTCGTGGAGTGCGCGACTCAGTTGACTGCGGTCGGCGAGGGATTGGGCGAGTTGGGCCTGTTGTTGGGCCGAATGGCGCGCGAGGGACGCAAGCCGGCCGACCTCATCGGGGCGGGCGAGCAGAGGTCCGAGCGGTTCGAGGGATCCGTCGCCCAGGCACCGGCCGATGAGGTCGAGGGGATTCAGAATCCAGCGACGGAGGCGCGAACCGATGACGAGGAGGACGGTGAGTCCGATGATGACGAGGGCGACGAGTTCGTAGACGTCGGTGGTGGCGACGATGGACGTTCCCTTGAGCGAGAAGCGGAGGGTGAGGTGGGAAGCGACGGCGCCGTCGTGGCCGAGGAGCGGGATCGAAGCGAGATGGGGGTCGGGCAGGACGGGGCGATCCGGGGGGTGAAGGGTCAGCTCGCCTTGGGCAATCGGCGCGATTTGGGCGAGCGTTTTGTCGTCCCAGCGTTGGGCGGCGACAATGAAGCCGACGGGCGGGGTGTGCCGATCGCTGTCGGGGGTGGGGACGATGGAGGCGCCGTGGATCTCGAGCAGGCCTGCGGGATCGGGCAGAAAAAACGAGAACGTCGGCTGGCGGAACAGTTGCCGGAGCGCGGTCGCGGGCAAGGGTGAGCCCGGAGCCGGGGCGCCGAGGGGGGCGGCGACCGAATAGACCAAGCTGCCGTCCGGTTTGAAAATCCACAGGCGATTGAGCCGGAACGTCGGGAGCGCCGCCTCGAGGTTGTCGTGGGCAAACGCGGGGGTCGGGTCGGTGACAAAGCTGAAGGTCTCGTCCCACTTTCCGTAGTCGTTGGCGAATTGCCGGGTCGATTCGCTGCGGAGGGCGAGCAGTTCCCGCAGGAGGTGTTCGTGCTTGGCTTTTTCCGTGCGGGCGAGGCTGAGCCATTGGCGGTCCTGGAGGTGGTCGATGACCAGGAGGGAAGCGATCAGGCCGACGAGGAGAGATAAGAACAGGAGATTGAAACGCGTGCGCAAACTCACGGCTGAGAGCGTGGCCGGGACGGCGAGTCTGGCAAGGGAATCGATCGCGCGGTCGCCGGCCCAGGGGGCCTTCCCGGAGACGGGTGGGGCCCGGGTGATCCCGGGCCGGTCGCCCGCTCGGCAGGGGATGATGATCGGCACCGGCAGGGGAGCGGGTGGTA
>CAJAYO010000503.1 GCA_903948415.1 uncultured Opitutia bacterium
CAACAACATCACCGTCGTCGGCAACGCGGCGTTTCATTACGACGAGTCCCTCGCCAACTGGGGCGCCAACAATCCCTACGGCATCGTCAAATGGCGCGAACTCCTCACCGCCGCCGACCGCGCCGCCTACGCCGGCGTGCTCAGCTTCTAGCGCCAACCATGCCTTCCCTGCTTCCGCGTTCCCGCCCCCACCCTCCGGCCGCCCGGCCCGGCGCCGGCCCCCGTCTCCTCGCCGCGTTCACCATCCTCGAGGTCATGATGGCCGCGGTCGTCCTGGCTTTGGCCATCACCACCTCGATCACCACCCTCCAGCACGGCTTTCTCGCCCTCGATACCGCCCGAAACACCACCATCGCCGGCCAAATCATGCAGAGCGAACTCGAACGGATGCGCCTCAAGGACTGGGCGACCGTCAACGCCTACGCCGCCGGCCCCACCCCCCTCACCCTCGTCACCGACTCCACCGCCCTCGACCACACCAGCGCCTTCGTGCCCAGCGCCGCCCTCGCCCAACGCTTCACCCTCACACGCACCACCAGCGACGTGCACGCCGACCTCAAGCAAATCACCCTGACGATCACCTGGCGCAGCTCCGACGGCCGCACCCTCACCCGCGCGTATCCCGCCTACTACGGAAAAAACGGGCTCTATGACTTTTTCTACAACACCTACTGACCGCCCCGCCTCTCCGTTCACCGTCGCCCGGCCCCATCCGGGCGCACGCGCGTTCACGCTGGTCGAAGTCATGATCGCTGCCGCGCTCTCCAGCGTGGTCCTCGCCGGCGTGCTCTCCGCCTTCCTCATGCTCGGCCGTAGCGGCGTCAACCTCGCCGGCTACAGCGTCGCCGAATCCGAAATGCGCCGCGGCCTCGAGGAATTCAGCCAGGATGTCCGCATGGCCAGCAACCTCGCCTGGAACAGCGCCACCTCCGTCACCCTCACCGTCCCGCACAGCTACGCCTCCAGCACCCCGCTCCCCCATCTCGTCACCTACGCCTACGACAGCGCCACCGCCACGTTTCGCCGCCGCCCCGGCGACGCCACCTCCACGGTCGAGCCGACGATTTTCATCCGTGACGTCTCCAGCTTTTCCTTCACGCGTTACAACCGGCTTGATGCCGCCGCCGCGACCAACGCCGAAACCAAGCGTATCCAAATCACCCTTAACATCCGCAAAACGGGCCGCACCCTGGTCGCCGCCAACACCACCGTCGTCTCCGCCAGCTACACGCTGCGCAACAAGCCCGCCAACTGACATGCCCGCCCCCGTTGCCCGTTCCGCGCATCCCCGACGCACCCGGCGCGGATCCCTCCTGATCGTCGCGATGCTCCTCGCCGCCGCCATCGGCATCTCCCTCGTCAGCTACCTCAAACTCGGCCTCAACTCGCTCACGCTGGCCGACCGCTCGTTTCACCAAACCTCCGCGATCAACCTCGCCGAAATGGGCGTCGAGGAGGCCATGTATTGCTACAACCAACTCGACAACGTCTCCGACCCCCGCACGGCCTGGACCGGCACCGCGATCACCTGGACGATCGCCTCCGACAACAGCGTCTCCGCCACCCTGCCCACGCTCACCCTCGGCCCCGGCGTCACCGGTGTCGTCCGGGTCTACTGCACCCACTACAACCCCTCCGGCTCGCCCGTCATCGTCGCCAAGACCACCGTCACGCCGCAACGCGGCCCCACCCTCGAAAAATGGCTCGAGATCACCCTGCGGAAACGGTCCCTCTTCGCCAACGGCCTGGTCGCCCGCAACACCATCATCTGGAGCGGCGGCAACGCCACCGCCGACTCGTGGAACTCCGACCCCGACAACAATCCCGCCACCGCTTCGGTCACCTACGCCACCGGCCCCGCTCGCGCCAGCGCCACGGTCGGCACCCCCAACCCCGCGAACAACGCCCTCGACTTTGGCGGCGGCACCATCCGCGGCCGCCTCATGAACGCCGGCGGCACCATCTCCCGCACGAGCGGTGCCATCCTGAGCAGCACGACCTCCGGCACCGGCTGGGACACCGCCCTCATCAGCGGTGATTTCTCGGCCACCTTCCCCACCATCACGGTGCCCGCACCGCCCGCGCTGAACACGAACCGGGTCGCCAGCACCTCGCCCATCGCCTTTCCCTCCACCCTTCCGCGCGGCACCGACCGCGCCTGGAACGGCGTCTATTATTACGATTTTGCCTCCAACTACGGCCTGTCCGCCGCGGGCCCCGCCGCCAATAAACTGATCATCAACGGACCCGTGGTCTTCCTCGCGACCAACCATGTCAGCACCAGCCCGAACCTCATCGACCTTGGCGGCAACGCCAGCATCGGCCTCACAACCTCCGGCACCCTCAAAGTCTACACCACGGGCAACATCGAGGCCTCGGGCAACGGTATGACCAACGCCAACGCCTCCCCGAGCACCCTCCAGATTTACGGCACCCATCCCACCGCCGGTGGCCAGACCATCCGCTTTGTCGGCAACGGCAACTCCAGCGCCGCCATTTACGCTCCCAACGCGACGTTCCAACTCCGCGGCAACGGCGCCCTCTACGGCGCCGTCGTCGCCAACGATATCGCTCTCAACGGCAACGCCGCTTTCCACTATGACGAAGCCCTCGGCAATACCTCGGCCGGCAATCCCTTCGGCATTATCAAGTGGCGCGAACTCCAGACCCGCGAAGAACGCACCACCGGCAACGCCGCCCGCGCCGGCTTCTGAGTGATCCGGCATAAGCCGGCCCGCGCGCGAACGCCCTCCGCCCCGGCTCGGCCGGACCTTCCCTTCGACGCACCTCGCGCCCGACACCGGTCCACCCACCAGCAGGACCATCCGGCCCTATCCGACTAGGGTCTTTTTAATTTCCATACGCACCTTCTCAATTAGGCCTGAATAGACTACTCTCTGGGGGTGAAATCGGATTTACCCTCCCTCGTTCGCCGCTGCGCCCTCCCTAATTCCGCCCGCATCCCCGCTCGCTTCCCTCTCCGCGACAGGCGCCGCACTCGCGCCTTCACCCTCGTCGAAGTGCTCATCGCGTCCCTCGTCCTCACCGTGACGTCCGCCGGCATCCTCGCGATGATCATCCAGTCCCGCCGCCTCACCGAGGGCAGCATCGTGCAAAAC
>CAJAYO010000504.1 GCA_903948415.1 uncultured Opitutia bacterium
AGGGTGCTTCGGGCGATGTGTCCGCGCCGGTGCCCGGGGCTCTCACGGCGACGCTGGTGATCGGCGGGATCACCACGGCGACCTCGTACTGGGTGCGGATCTCGGACGGGACCAATACCTTGAACAGTCCGGCGGCCGAGGTCGCTTTGGCCACGGGGCCGGCGGCGGTCGTCGCGACGCAGCAGTTGGTCGGTCCCGGTTATGTGGCGGGCGACCGCGTGGCGATCACGGTCACGTTCACCGCCACGGCCCCGTTGAGCCGCTTGGATCTGGCCGTCTTGCTGCCGGCGGGTTGGGCCTTGGTGGGCGAGACCGGCCTCGGGGCCACCCGGCGGCCGGTGACCGGGACGCGGGACGTGCTGGATTGGTCGTGGAGCAACGTCCCGGCGGGCACGTCGGCGTTGACCTACACCCTCGCGGTGCCGGCGGGCACCACGGGCGTGCCGTCGCTGGCCGGCTTGGTGGCGCACGTCATGGGGGGCTTTGAATACCAAGGGCTGGTGGCGCCCGATCCCTTGCCCGTGCCGGAAGGCCCGGCCTTCCATTCGGCGGATACCAACCGTGATGGGAAACTCAGTTTGCTGGAGCTGACGCGCGTGATCGAACTGTACTCCACCCGTTATGGAACCGCCCGCAGCGGCGGTTACAGCGTGCAAGCCCCCAGCGAGGATGGCTTTGCCCCCGCCCCCGAGCGCCCCAGCAGCGCCCAACCGACCCTGACGGCCTGGCACGCGGCCGATACCAACCGCGATGGCCGGATCAGTCTCAACGAGCTGCTCCGCGTCATCGAATTATTCAACCAGCGTATCACGGCCACCAATGTCCGCACCGGAGCTTATCTCCCGCGGGGTGATACCGAGGACGGCTTTACGCCGGCCAGCCCCTCAACCTGATCTTGCCCTCGATGATCCCTCTCTCGTTTTGCACTCTGCTCCTGCGTCGGTTGGCTTGCCTGCGCCTGCCGGCGACCCGCGGGGTGCTCCTGGCCGGACTCGGCCTGGCCCTGTTGCCGGCGGCCCGTGCGCAATGGATGTCGGAAAGCTATTCGGTGAAAGCCGGTTGGAATGCCCTCTGGCTGCCGCTGGACATGTCGCACACCACCATCGATGAAGCCTTGGCGGGCAAAACCGACATCGAGGAGGTCTGGCGCTGGAATCCTCCCGCCGGTCCGCAGTTTGTGACCGATCCCAACACGCCGGTGCAGGGGGATCCGAATTGGGGCGTCTGGAAACGGGGCCTGCCTCTCCAGTCCACCTTGTTTCAGTTCACCGCCAACGCGGCCTATCTCGTCAAAGTGAAGACGGGCGCGGCGACGGTCGCCGTGACCTTGAAGGGCCGGCCGGTGCAGCCCACCTATCCCTGGACCACGACCGGCGTGAATTTGGTCGGCTTCCCGACCGTGGCCGTCCCGCCCACGTTCGGCCAGTTGTTTGCCAACAGCGCCGCGCTCGCCAGCGGCCCGACCGTCCTCAAATACGTCGGCGGGGCGCTGGTTGGCTCCACCGCGTCCGATCCCAATGTGATCAATATTGTGGGCACCAGCACGCCGAACGCCGCGAAGAATCCGCAGGCGGTCACGCTCACGACCGAACCCGTCACCCGCGGCGTGGCCTATTGGGTGAAGGCTACCCAGTACACCGATTTCTACGGGCCCACGGCCTTGGCCCTCACCGATCCGAAGGGGCTGCACTACGGCCGCAACACCCTTCTGCTCAAACTCAGCCTGACCAATCCCACGGAGGCCCAGTCGGTCACCTATGCGATCGCGGCCTTGGCCACCGAGGCCCCGCCGGCGATTCTCGCCGGCACCGCCCTCCTGGGCACGGGGACGACGGCCGGCAAAGTCACCGCCATCACCCCCAATTTGAACACCGGGATGCGCTACACGAGCCCGCCGACCGTGACCCTCTCGGCCCCCACCTCCGGGACGCGGGCCGCGGCCACTGCGGTGCTCGATGCGCAGGGTAAGATCACGTCCTTCGTCGTGACCGGCCAAGGGGCCGGCTATGGCACGACCACGCCGACGGTCAGCGTGACGCCGGTCGTGACCGGGAGCGTGCCGTTGCGCGTGCGCGGCAGCCTGGACCTGACGACCACCCAGTTTGCCTACACCGCGTTGAGTCCAGCCACGGCGGCCTACAGCGTGACGCTCGCCGCGGGCGCCTCGACCGAGCTGGTTTTCCTCGTGGACCGGGTGGCGATGGGCGGCACGACCGGCCAGCTCTTCGGCAGCCTGCTGCGCGTGACCGACTCGCTCAACCACACCAGCCTCACCGTGCCGGTCACGGCCTTGGCCGGCGATTTCAACGGCTGGTGGTCCGGCGTCGCGATGGTCACCGATGTCAGCCAGATCCAAGGGTCGACCGAGGTTGTTCCGCAGACGGCGATCGCGACGGCGACGGTGGCGGCCGGCAGCGTGACCGGGTTGCTGATGTCCGACACGGGGGCGTTTTACACGCTACCGCCCACCATCACCTTCACCGGCGGTGGCGGCTCCGGCGCGGCGGCCACGGTCACCGTGCTCAACGGCGTGTTGCAGGAGGTCACGATCACGAACGGCGGGACCGGCTATACGGCGGCCCCCACCGTGACCTTCAGCGCCCCCCTCGGCTCGCCGAGCGCGGCCACGACGACCGGCTTCCCCGTCCCCCTCCTGCTGCACCGCGCGGCGGCCGGCGAGACCTACCTCGTCCAACAAGTCTATTTGGGGTCCAATGGCGGTACGTCGACGTTGGCGACCGCGGAGAATTTGTTTTCGGCCGGGACGGTGCCGACCTCGCGCGTCAGTGTCGCCTCCTTCCCCAACAATACGGTCATCTTGGGCAGCGGCTCCGTCGGCCCCACCGGGACCCTTTCGTTCCAAGTGCTCCTCGGTTACAATGACGACGCCAATCCCTTCGTGCACCGTTTCCATCCCGATCACGACAATCTGGACGCGCGGTTTACGTCCCTTCTTCTGCCCGCCGGCCGGGAGTCCCTCACAGTGACCCGGGCGGTCACGTTGACCTTCCTCAGCAGCCTGCCCGGCGTTACGGACCCGGCCTGGGGGGTCACCATGCTGGGTGGCACCTACGTCGAAACGGTGACCGGCCTGCGGGCCGTGCCGCTGACCGTCAAAGGCGTGTTTGTGCTGAACCGGGTCTCCGACGTGCCGACTCTCCTGAAGCCCTGATTTTTCGCTGAACCTGAACCTTCCTTTTTCCATGAAACACCACCTCCGGCTCCTTGCCGCTTTCGCCGTTGTTCTCCTTGGTTTCGCCCCCCTCGTGCCGGCCCAGACGGTGGCGGGTGCCCCGACCACGATCGACTACCAGGGCAAGGCCCTGGATTCCGTCGGCAGTCCGTTGGCCAACACGACGCCGACCAACTTCGAGATGCGCTTCCGCATCTACGATGCCCAGGAAGGCGGCACGGTCATCTGGTCCGAAAAGCAGGTCGTGACCGTGAGCAAGGGCCTCTTCTCCGTGCGCCTGGGCGAGGGCACCGCGCTCTCCCCTGCCGAGGGTTCGGTCGCCCAGACCGCCCTCGCCGACGCCTTTGCGGCCACGGCGCGCTTCCTCGGCGTCACGATTGTCATCTCCGGCCAGACGCCGACGGAAATTTTGCCCCGCCTGGCTTTCTTGGCGACGCCCTACGCCTTTGTGGCGAGCAAGAGCGTCTCCGCGGAACGGCTGCTGCTCAACCCGAGCGCGAACGCGCCGGCCTCGGCCCTGAGCCTGAGCCAGATCAACTACGTCACCCAGGAAATCTCCGCCAATGCCCTGACCCTGAACGACCAGGCCCGCACCTATCTGGTCAATCCCGCCAGCGCGAGCCATCTCGTGGTCAATCTGCCCGGCGCGATCACGAGCCGGCGCGAATACTCGGTGATGAAGAAGGATAATTTCTTCGCCACGGTCACCGTGCAGGTCCCCTCGGGCGGTTCGCTCAACGGGGTGGTC
>CAJAYO010000505.1 GCA_903948415.1 uncultured Opitutia bacterium
GGGAATCGCCTTCAGTGCCCCCTCCATGCAGCCCGGCCTCTTCGCTCTTCCCCTCTGGTTCGATCTCGGCGCGACCTTTGCGTTTGCGCTCACGGGCGCACTGGCGGCAATCCGCCGCGGCTATGACATCGTCGGGGTGTTCTTCCTCGCGCTCGTATCGAGTATCGGCGGCGGACTGATCCGCGACGGGGTGTTCATCCCGGGCACGGGGGCGACGCCGCTGCTCACCGATCCGCGCTATATCGAACTGATCGTGGCGGCGACGATCGCGGGCGCGCTGTTCGGCCGCCATGTGAAGAAATTTCACCGCCTGATCGCCGTGATCGACGCGCTGGGGCTGGGCGCCTACGCGGCGTTTGGCACCCAGAAGGCGCTCGTCGCGGGGCTCGCGGTGCCGGCCGCGATTCTCGTGGGCGTGATCAACGCGGCGGGCGGCGGGTTGCTGCGCGACATCATCACGCGGCAGGAACCGTTGGTGTTCAAACCGGGCCAGTTTTACGTGCTCACGGCGCTGGCGGGGGCGGTGGTGTTTGTGTTTTTCACCGTCGAACTGGAAATGGACGCGACCCTGGCGGCCCTCGCGGCCATCGTATCAACGTTCTTGTTTCGGGTGCTCACCATCGCCTTCAACTGGCGCACGACGCCGGTCGGTGCGCCGGGCAACGGCGACGACGCCGCCGCGCCCTAGCCGGCCGACGGCCGAACTCGCCGGTGCGCCCCGGCGGCGCGGCGCGCCGAAGGCACGCCGCAGCCACCGGCGCGGCGATGGCCGCCGCAGGAGCCGGCGGACCTTGGCCCGCCGTGCGGCCACCTCACCCTTGTTGGCAGGCAGCCGGCGGTGCACGAAACGGCCCGGCCGTCGTCGGCAACGGCCGCGATGGTGCGGCCAGCCCGCCACCCTCGCCCCACCTCACGGGGGCAACTTGGCGGGATCGCCGCGGCGAGGGGCGGAATCGGCGGCGGAAACGGAAACACCGAGGACGGCTCCGTCACGATTTGTCGCTGGCCGACCTCTTCCTCCGGATGATTTCCTCCCGCAGCAGACGGTCCACCAAGGCGGACAACCCCCGGTCAATGACTTCAGGTAAACGCTCCGCATTGGCCCTGACCATTGGGTCGATGGTCATCTTGACGGGCAAACGTTTGGTGCGCTTTCGTGAGTTCATTACCCGCTTTAATCGATCACAAAAAGGGGGAATGGAAAACCGGAAGACGTGCCCCTGTGAGGCCCGCGCGACACTCGCTATAGGAGCATATAATGCCGCCACTAAGAGTATTAAGGTTGCATCAAGTTATTTTCCGCCGAGGCTCACCGGGCTATTTTTTATGCAACCTCTTCGTGATGATGAAAGCAAAAGCCCGGGTGCGGGCTGGATGCACTGCCCGACGGATGAAACCTGCCGGATGATCGTCGTGGAGGGAAAATTCAAATACGTGAAGGACGATCGAGGTACCGGGTCGCAGGGGCTCACCGTGACCCGATGCCCCAATGCCTGTGTCTTCGGCGGCATCGCCTTCTGCCGCAGGTTCGCAGAAAACGGGGACTCGGGAAAATCCGGGTGACGATGCCGCGCCCGATTCCCCGGACGGGGAAAGATCGGCCGGGACGCGGAGAGGCTGGAATTGCTCCACGGCGCAAAGCCCGCCGGCCGCGCGGTTGAGCCGCCCCACCACCGGTCGCGGATCGCGCCGCGGAACCGTGGGCCTGAACGAGTTTTTCCGCGTCGGCCCGTTCGGCGACAAACGGCCGTTGCCTCCGTTCGTTCCCGCGAGGGCCGCGATCCACGGCGTGACCGACGACCCGGCCGTGGCGTTTCTGCGGAGAGAGTTTGGCCACGGAAACTGGACCAGATTTCCCTTTGGTCCTGTCCCTCGGGAGGGGCCAAACAGAGGGACCAACCCGGACCCTTTTCGCCGTGTAGTTTGCCCCAATCGGGCGCGCTCCTTCGTCTCAGTATTTCACGCTCAACTCGGCGGCGTTGAGCGCGA
>CAJAYO010000506.1 GCA_903948415.1 uncultured Opitutia bacterium
CGTGATTGTGACTTCGCCCGTCAAGGTATTGCTCGGCTGCGCCTGCGCTCCACCTTTTATTCCACCTCTGAGTCCAAAGTTGTTGAGCTACCTCGTCGCACGCACGCAGTTGGCTGACTTGGGGCCAAAGTTTGAGTCCAGAGTTCCGCTTGCGGCATTGTGCCGAGAGCAATCGGGCGGCGGTTATGGGCTTGCGGCGGTGGTGTGACGGCGCGCAAAGGCCGGTGCAGTCTCTGGGATCGTTCGGGAGCGGTTTCTGCGGGCCGGTGACAAGTGCGCCGCAGTCAAACCTCAAGTGGAGCCTCTCCGTCGCCGGCAAGGACACTACGCCTGCGGCGTTCCTCCTGGCCGGTGCCTCCGATGCGAAGCGTCAGAATACCAAAGTAACATTGAGCGTAATACCAAAGTAGTTTTTGACATGATAACAAAGTATTCCACCTTGGAGAAATGCCGACCAATCCCCAACGGGACCTCGCAGACGCCCTGCGCCGGGCGCAGGGCGCGGCGCCCGCCCATATCCTCCGCACGGCGCAAATTGCCCGGCGGGAACGAACGCTTTTGCAGCAACGAGGCTTTCTCGTCGAGATCATCAAGGGTTGGTATGCCCTGACCACCCCGCAGGCACGGCCGGGTGACAGCACGTTTTGGCATCTCCATTTTTGGGCCTTCGTCTCGGCCTATTTGCAGCAACGCTACGGTCAGGGCTACTGCCTTTCGCCGGAGCATTCTCTCGACCTCTGGTCGGCGAGCACGCAGATCCCGAAACAGTTGATTGTGCTGACGGCCCGCGGTGGTGTTTTTACCCTCAAGCTGCCCAACAACAGTTCCATTCTGCTTTATCCCAACCGCAAGAGTCTGCCCGTGACGACGGAGACCAAGCAAGGCGTGCAGGTCATGCCGCTGGCGCTCGCGCTGATTCGCACGACTCCCAGTTATTTTACCCTGTCCGCCACCAGTGCGGAACTCGCGCTACGCATGGTGCGGGTCGAGGAGCTTTCCCGGGCCTTGCTGGCCGTAGAGGTCAATGTCTCCGCGGCCGGCCGCATGGTCGGTGGCTTGCGGCATCTCGGCTTGCCGGAATCAGCCACCCGCTTGGAAGCAGACCTACTCGCCGCCGGGATCGCGATTAAACCGCAGAATCCGTTTGCAGAACCGGCCCGGCTGCCGGTTGGGGCAGTCTTGCCGTCTCCCTATGCGGGACGGATCGGAGCGATGTGGTCGCGAATGCGGTCTGACGTGCTGGCGCATTTTCCCTCTCCGCCGCGCTCCATGCCGGATCAATTCCGCTATCTGCGACGCGTGAATGAAATCTACACGCATGACGCCTATCATTCGCTTTCCATCGAAGGCTATCAGGTCACACCGGAACTGATTCAGCGCATCGCCGACGGCGCGTGGAATCCGACCGAAAACCCGGAAGATCAAGGACAGATCAACGCGATGGCGGCGAAGGGATATCGGGCAGCGTTTAATCAGGTGCTCTCCAGTTTGGGTGATGTGCTGCGCGGCAGGTCGCCGGGCAAAGTCGTCGATCGTGACCTGCAGAGTTGGTATCGCGCGCTATTCAGCCCATCTGTGCAGGCCAACATCCTGCCCGCGTCCGCGCTCGCAGGCTACCGTGAACGGCGGGTGTTTATTCGGGGTTCGGACCACGTCCCTCCTGCTATTGAAGCCGTCCCGGCCTCAATGGAAGCGCTCTTTGACGCCCTCGCCAAAGAGCCCTCCGCAGCGGTGCGTGCGGTGCTCGGTCACTTCGTCTTTGTGTTCATCCACCCCTATGCTGACGGCAATGGACGTATCGGTCGGTTCCTCATGAACCTCATGCTGGCATCCGGCGGTCATAGTTGGACTGTGATCCGGGTAGAGCGGCGAAGCGAATACATGGCGGCCCTGGAAAAAGCGTCGGTCCAAGGCGAGATTGCCGACTTTACCAAATTCGTGGCGGGAGAGATGAAGGCTTCGGCCAAGCTCAAGCCCTTTCGTCGTCAAACCGGTTCGATCTCCTGATGCGGCATAGGTGCGGCGAACGATTTCTTCGCGGTGAAACCCACTACAACGCTGCTGAGCCCACTCCGGCACGCCTGCGGAATTGGCACGTGCGAGGCAGAATCAGCCGCTTGATCGGATCGCTGATTTTAGGTTGCCACAAGGTTGCCAGAAATGGTGTTTTTGGCTTCACTTCTGAAAACGTAGGTGCCACTATTTGCCTGTTCTAAAACACTAACAATCAACTAAGTCTGCGATAACGCGTGATTTAGCTTCGATGGGCGATTTCCGTTCGAGTCCCGTCCATCCCGCCA
>CAJAYO010000507.1 GCA_903948415.1 uncultured Opitutia bacterium
GTGACGACGAAGACGGCGAATCCGGTCGTGATCGCGATGATCGGGGTCAACGGTTCGGGCAAAACGACGACGTCGGCGAAGCTGGCGTGGAAACTGAAGGAGGACGGGAAGTCGGTCACGCTCGCGGCGTGCGACACGTTCCGCGCGGCGGCGGTGGAGCAGCTCAAGGCGTGGGCGACGCGGCTGAATTTGGAAATCATCGCGAGCCACACGGGCGCGGATTCGGCGGCGGTGGCGTTCGACGCGTGGCAGGCGGCGAAGTCGCGCGGGCGCGATTTTCTGATCGTGGACACCGCGGGGCGGCTGCACACGAAGTCCAATCTGATGGAGGAGTTGGCGAAGATCCGCCGCGTGCTTCAGAAAAACGATCCGACGGCGCCGCAGCACCGCTGGCTCGTGGTGGACGGATCGCTCGGCAGCAACTCGATCGAACAGGCGAAGGTATTTCACCAGAGTTTCGGGCTCACGGGGCTGGTCGTGACAAAGCTCGACGGCACGAGCCGCGGCGGCGCGCTCGTGGGGATTTACCGGCAGCTCAAGATTCCGATTTATTTTCTCGGGCTCGGGGAGAAAGCGGAGGATCTGCAGCCCTTCAGCGTGGACAACTACGTGAAGGCAATTTTCGGGATCGAGGGTTGAGCCGAAGGCGAGGACCCAGCGCCGCGCACCACGGTTCAGGGGCCGACGATCGACGGAAGACGGGGGGCGGGCCGGCGGTGCGCCGGCGCCTGCCGTGATCACCCCATCTTTTCTCCCGTTCGCGGGGACGGACGAACGCGGGAGCGAAAAATTGGCGAGGGAGAACGAGGCGCGATGGCGCGGAACGAGAGCGGGACTTACGGGGCGGGCGTCGCGCTGGCGCGGGCGAGAGTGGAGCGGATCTGGTCGCGGAGCGGTGCGTCGGCGGGTTGGTCCAACCGCAGGAGCGTTTCCTCGAGGACGGCGCGCGACGGTTTGCGGAGGCGGAGAAACTTCGGGAGGTTTTCGGCGAGTTTGACGCGGTTGCCAGCTTCGGCGTCGATGCGCACGAGCTCTCCGAGGGCGGCTTGGTTGAGGGGATCGAGCACGGTCGCCCGGTCGAGGACCGCCCGGGCCGAGGCGGTGGCGCCGAGGAGGCGGAGCTGTTTCGCGAGGAGGAGTGCGTCGCCGGCGCGGAGGTTGGACTGCCCGAGGAAGGAGTTGAGCATGAGCTCGGCGCGGGCGAACTCCTTCAGACCGTAGAGGGCGAGGCAGCGCAGGCCGTTGAGGGTGGAGGCGAGCTGGTTGTTGTCCTCGTTTTCCTCGCGCATGGCGGTGACGGCGAGGTCGAGCGCGGCCTGATATTTTTGGGCGCCGAGGAGGCTCTGCACCCGGGCGAGGTTGAAGGCGTTGAGGGGAAAGCTGCGCTCGTGGGCGAGGGAGGCGAGGCGGGCGGCGAGTTCGGGCTGGATGGTGTCGACGGCGAACCAGGCGAGGAGGACGAGGGCTTGGGGGTCGGCGGAGAAGTCGGCCAGGTAGGCGGCGAGTTCGCGTTGGGCGGCGGCCTTGTCGTCGGTGGCGTGGTAGGTGTGGAGAAGGTCGATCCGGGGGCCGGGGCTCGCGGGGTCGTTGAACTGGCGCAGGAGGGCGTAGCGGCGGGACTCGGCGGCGTGGCCGAGCTCGCGGTGGTAGCGGACGAGGTGCAGGTAGAGTTCGTCGCGTTTGGGGAACCGGGCGATCTCGCTCTCCAGCCGAAGCATGGCGAGGTCGGGGTAGCCGTTTTCCCAATCGCACTTGGCGAGGAGGATCGAGCCCTCGAGGGAATTGCCGAGCCCCCACTCGGCGACGAGGCGTTCGGCTTCGTCGTAGCGGCCGCGTTCAAAGTGGGCCGTCGCGGCCTGGAGCGCGATGAACTGGTGCGCGAGCACCGTGTCGGGTTGGGGCGGGAGGAGTTTTTTCGCCAAAGCGATCAGGCGGTCGTCTTCGTGGGTCTCGAGCAGCAGGGCGAAGAGCAGTTTCAGGTAGTCGAGATCGACGTGGGCGAGGGTGGCGCCGTCGGCGAGCGTGACGAGCGCCAGATCGGCGCGACCGAAGCGGACCTGCGTGGAGGCAAGGAGCCGGCGGCCGGCGACGTCGTGGGGGAGGCGGGTGAGGCCGGCCTGCAGCAGGGCGTAACCCTCGCGATAGTTTTTTTTCTCGAGCGCCGCGCGGCCGGTGCGGAGGTAGTGTTCGCCCAGGCCGGTCCGGTAGTCCGCCCGGCGCCACGGATAGAAGGCGAGATCGAGGTAGCGCACGTCGGTGTAACCGCGTTGGAACCGGACGAAGGACCAGACTCCGGCGGCCGCGGCGAGCCAGCCGGTGACGGCGAGCAGGAGGATCGTCCCGGCGATCCGGCGCCAAAAAACGTGCACCCAAATCGTGTCGGGAGTGACCACCCGGACCCAGAGTTTGAACCGGTAGGCCGGGTCGCGCGGATTGAAGGACTGAAGGTCGTCTTTGCTGTGGTCGATCAAGAAGGGTCAGTCTCACCGAGCAAACGCGCGGCGTCGAGAGGCGTTCGAGGATTGCGCGTTCGATGATCCGATCGGCGGGGCGACGGTGCTTGCCGCGGCAGACGGGATCGCCGCCGGGCCCCGCCGCGGAAGAAGCATGCGCCGGCCGCCGGCGGTGCGGCGGTGAGTTGGCCGGAAGGGTCGGGCCGGGCGCCGGCGAGCCCGTGGGGGCGGCGGATGCTCTGATCAGCGGCGGATTCCCGCTTGCAGGACGGGGCAGCGTATCTAGTTTTCGAGGCGCCTCGCAGTTCACTCTTATCACCCTATGAAGCTCCGAACCGTCTTCCTTGCCCTGTTTGCCTCTCTGTTTCTCGCCGGCGGCGCGCTTGCGCAGGCACCCGCGGGCAAGGCCGCGGAAAAGTCGGCGGCGGATGTCGCGGCCGATGCCTTCTACAAGGTGCTCAACGACAAAGAGGCGAAATTGTCGACGGACCGGTTTACGCAGGTGATCGCCTCGGGGTTTGCCTACCTGCTGAAGTTTCCGACGCACGGGCGCGCCAACGGGGTGATCAAGGACGTGGCGAACTTCGGCGCGACGATCACGGACAAGAAACTCGCGGCGTATCGCTCGGCGTATGTGACGCAGCTCAAATTTCAGGTGGTGGACCAACGGTACAAGGACGGGGTGACCGACGATGCGAAGGCGGCGTTGATGGCGGTGGAGGCGGCGGCGGTGGATTTCGAGACGCGCGATGCGCCGTCGCGCGATGCGATCGCCGCGCTGCGCGAGAAGATTGACGGTCTGGATACGACCCCGGGCGGGCGGCGGTTTCTGCCCGACCGCGAGCGCTCGTATGTGGAAATCCTGACGCGGGCGATGAGTCCGGCGGCGGGCGAGGCGCACCTCAAGAAACTGCTGACGCATGCGGACAAGGGCGTGGCGGGCATGGCGCGTTACGAGCTGAATTTTGTCGAGGCGCGCAAGGCGCCCTCCGAGCTGAAGCTCACGGCGATGGACGGCAAGGTGGTCGATCTCGCGGCGCTGCGCGGCAAGGTCGTCGCCCTGGTGATCTGGAGCGGCACGAGCAGCGGCACGGTCAAGATGATCGACGACGTGAAGCAGGCCCAGTCGTTCTTCAAAAAGAATTTTGAGGTGGTGGGGGTGTCGTTCGACAAGCCGGCGGACAGCGAGAAGCTGGCGAAATTTATCAAGGACAACAAAATTGCGTGGCCGGTGGAGTTCGACGGCAAGGAAGGCAAGAACGAGTGGGCCCCGAAGCTGAACGTGAGCCGGGCGCCCGCGATCGTGCTGTTCGACAAGAAGGGCAATTTTGTGCGCAACAACCAGAATTCCGGCCAGCTTGAGGCCGAAGTGAAGCGGTTGGTGGGCCTGAAGTGAGCCGCGCGGGGGCGGGGCTGCGCCGAAGGTTTGACGGGCCCGGGCGGGGGCGTGCATAGACCGCGGAATCCGATGAGCAGCGACGATTATTTTGACCGCTTCGGCGGGGTGGCCCGGCTGTTGGGCAGCGCCGGGCTGGCGCGGCTGCGCGCGGCGCACGTCTGCGTCGTGGGCGTGGGCGGCGTGGGCTCGTGGACCGTGGAGGGGCTCGCGCGCAGCGGGGTCGGGGCGCTGACGCTGATCGATCTCGACGACGTCTGTGTGACGAATGTGAACCGGCAGTTGCCGGCGCTCGACGGGAACGTGGGCCGGACGAAAGTGGACGTGCTGGCGGAGCGCGTGCGGTTGATCAATCCGGCGTGCCGGGTCACGGCGGTGACGGAGTTTTTCACGGCGGCGACGGCGGGACGGTTGTTGGCGGAGACGTTTTCCTATGTGGTCGATGCGATCGACCGGATGTCGCACAAGGCGCTGGTGATCGGCGAAGCGCACGCGCGCGGGTTGCCGGTGCTGACGGTCGGGGCGGCGGGCGGGAAGCGCGATGCGACGCAGATTCGGGCGGGGGATTTGGGGGACGCGTATGCGGACGAGTTGCTCCGGCAGGTGCGGAAGAAGCTGCGGCGCGACCACCGGTTTGAGCACGGCGAGCAGAAAGGGAAAATGGAGTGGGGCGTGCGCTGCGTGTGGTCGAGCGAGGCGCAGGTGTTTCCGTGGGCGGACGGGACCTGCGAGGGGAAGCGGGAGCCGGGGTCCAACCTGGCGATGGATTGCGCGAGCGGGTTTGGGGCCGCGGTCTTTGTGACGGGTGCGTTCGGGCTCGTGGCGGCGCAGGAGGTGGTGCGCGGCATTGCGGCGGGGGACACGGTGAAGCGCGGCGGGGCCGGGATCGAGAACGAGTAGGCGAGAGGGGACGACGCGTCGGTCGGGGCGTGGCCCGGGCGAACGATGCCGAGCATGAGGAACGCGAACGCTGCTTGGAGCGCCGGTGGAAGGCCGAAGTCGATGGGGCCGCCGGAACGGGCAAGGGCGGAGCGGGTTGGCGCGGACACTGGGGGCGGTGAGCCTGGGGGGGGTGCTGCCGGTGCCGGGGGCCGTGAAGGCGGACGTCAACGTGAGGGCGGTGGAGGGGGCGTCTCCGGAGACGGTCCAGGTGCCGTTGAGGGTGAAGCCGCCGGGGGGCGACACCTGGCCCGAGGGCATTGAAACCGAGGCCGGGCGTGCGGCGGTTGCGCCGGAGGGGCGCTGGTGGATCGAGATGGCGCCGCAGGTTGCGCGGTCGGTTGAAAGGGGATCGGTCGCGCGACCGCGCCGACCTCCTTGGCGCCCCGTGGCGAAGTCGGTGCCGGCGTCGCCCAGGCGCTCGGGGCGGACCGGCCCGCGGTGGTGGCGAACGAGGGAATGATTCGCCCGCGCGCGAAGAACCACCGCGGCAGGGGCGGAATGCGCGACGGCGAAACTGGGGGAGCAATCCAGCGGGAAGGGTCGAGTGGGATCAGCGATTTACCGGGCGAGGTGAAGCGCCGATTGGGTGCGAAGCGGGGCCTGCGGCCGGCCGTGGAAAGCAAAGGCCGGCGGCGATGATTCGCGCCGCCGGCCATGGGGGTGGGGGGTCAGGCTGGTGAGCCGGTGTGAGCAGCCAAGATCGACCGCGGGCTGAAGCTAGAAGCTCAGGCGGACGCCGACGATGACGCCGCGGCCGGCGAGGGGGGCGAGGTCCTTCACAAACGAGGGGTGGGGGCGGGCCTCGGCGTTGCCGAGGTTGGTGCCGCGGAGGAAAAACTCGGTCGACCAGGAGCCGATTTGGACGGTGCGGCTCAGGTGCGCACTGAGGAGGGTATAGCCGGCGGTGGTGGTTTCGTCGGGGGCGACACGATTTTGGGCCGCGACAAACTGGCTCTCGACTCCGGCGCTCCAGCCGGTGTGCGACCAGAACAGACCGGCCGTGGTGCGCGCGGCGGGGATGCGCGGGAGATCGCGGCCGCCTTCGCGGGCGCGGGTAAGATCGGCGGCGAGACGCAGGTCAAGCTGCCAGGTGCGGTGTTCGTGGAGGTGCCAGATCGTCTCGAGTTCGAGGCCCCAGAACCGGGCGTCGCGTTGCACGGCGCGGTAGACCGGCAGGCCGCCTTCGGCGGCGACGACGGCCGGGTCGCCGGGAGGGAGCAACTTGAACTGACCGTCCACGTCGAGGGCGACGAGTCCGGTGGGTTGCTCGAAGATGTAGCCATCAAACTGATTCGTGAACGCGGTGACGGCTCCGGTGACGAAGCCGGTGCGACGCCGGAGACTGACTTCGGCGCCGAGGGAACGCTCGGCGCGGAGATGGGGGTCGCCGATCTCGAAACTCTGCGTGCCGGCGTGAGGGCCGTCGGCGAAGCGTTCCTGCGCATTGGGAGCGCGGCCGGTGTGCGTGAGCGAAAACGCGAGGGCGTAGTCGGGCGTGAATTTCCAGACGGCGCCGGCGGAGCCGCTGGCCTCGGTGTTGCGGCGGGCCGCGTGGCCGGTGGCGGCGATTTTGTTGCGTTCGAGGCGGGCGCCGAATTGCCAGGCGACGGGGCCGGCGGCGAGTTCCTCGAAGGCGAAGAGGGCGGTGGAATCGGTGCGCGACGGCGGGAGAAACGCTTCGTCGCCGACGGCGGCGAAATCGCTGCGGGAATTCTGCAGGCCGAGTGCGCCGGTCCACGGTTTGCCGTCACCGTGGAGGAGTTCGACGCGGGCCTCGTGGCCGCGGTGAGTGAAGACGGTGCCGACGTCGCCCTCGGGTTCGATCTCGGCGTGGCGGTAGCGGGCCTGGCCGAATTTGAAGCGCACATCGCGCAC
>CAJAYO010000508.1 GCA_903948415.1 uncultured Opitutia bacterium
ACCAGCCGACGCGGAGGGACGGGGCGAGGGTTTTGCCGAAGCTGCTGCAGAGGAGGACGCGGCCGTCGGTGTCCCAGGCTTTGAGGGGTTTGGGGCGGCGCTCGCCGAAGTGAAGGTCGCCGTAGACGTCGTCCTCGATGGCGGGGACGTCGAACTCGGCGAGGATTTGGGCGAGTTTTTCCTTGTGCTCGTCGGGCATGCAGGAGCCGAGGGGGTTGGAGTAGCTCGGCATGACCAGGAGGGCCTTCACGGGGTTGTTCGCGAGGGCGTCGCGGGTGGCGTCGAGGCAGATGCCGGTGCGGGAGCCGGTGGGGATTTCGACGACCTTGAGGTTGAGGGCCTGGAGGGTTTCGAGAAAACCGAAGTAGGTGGGGGTTTCGACGGCGACGGTGTCCCCGGGTTTGGTGACGGCGCGGAGGGAGAGGTTGAGGGCTTCGGTGCAGCCGATGGTGACGACGAGTTCTTCGTGGGAAAGGGGGCAGCCGGCCTGGAGGTAGCGGCGGGCGATCTCGCGGGTGAGGGGGTCGTAGGCCCCGTTCATCGCGTAGCGGCCGAGGAGGGCGGGGTCGTTGCGGCCGACGGCGGCAAGGGTGCGGGCGAGTTTCTTGGTGGGGAAGAGGGAGGGGTGGGGGCAGGCGGCGCCGAAGGGGACGTAGGTGGGGTCCGAGGCGAGGGTGAGGACCTCGGCGGTGAGGTCGTTGACGCCGACGTGGCTGGCCTTGGCCATGGGCTTGGCCATGCGCGGCTCGGGCGCGGCGCTGGGCAGGCGGGCGCGGACGTAGTAGCCGGACTGGGGGCGGGCTTCGACGAGGCCGCGGTTTTCGAGGAGGGTGTAGGCCTGGAGGACGGTGGAGATGCTGACGTCGCGCTGGAGGGCCATGCGGCGGACGGAGGGGAGCCGGTGGCGGGGGCGCAGGGTGCCCTGGTCGATGAGATGCTCGAGGGAGCGCGCGAGTTCGACGTAGAGCGGCGCGGGGGCGGTGAGCGGTTGGGTCATGGTGACGGGGGGGGCGCGACAGACCGAGAGCATAGGGCAAAGCGGCGAGACGGAGCAGGAGTAGCGGCGCAGAATTGAGACCAGCACAGTTGGAGCCGAGGCGCCAGTGTGACCATGACAATTTGGCGGGTGGGGCGTGGGGGGGCGGAGGCGGCCTGCCCGGCGCCAAGGGGCGGCCGGGCTTTGCGCGCCGGGGCGGGCGGGGCGAATTGACAGGGGCGGCGGAATGCGGCGTGGTGCGGGGCGATGAACGAAGCGGAGGAGTTTTCGCAGTTGGTGGAGGCGGTGTTGGCGCGGTTTCTGGCGCAGAACGGCCGGGCGGGCCTGACGACGGAGGAGGGCCGCGCGGTCGGGCGGCGGCTGTGGGCGGTGGTGGCGGAGCGGGGACTGCCGCGGGCGCTCGCGGAGGGCGAGTGCGGGGCGCCGGGCGGGATGAGCGAGGCGGAGTGTGCGCCGCTGGTGGCGGCGGTGCTCGGAGCGGCGGGCGACGAAGGGTTGGCGGCCGCGGTGAAGCAGTTGGTGAAGGCGTGTCTTTATCCGGAGTTCACGGTGTGCCGGGAGTCCTACCGCGAGGCGGCGGGCGACGGCGGATGCAAGCGGCAGGAGCTGGCGCGGGTGCGCGGGCGGGTGAGCGGGACGCACTGTGTGGATTGTCCGCACTGGGTGGCGCTCCCGCCGCAACCGCACGGGGCAATGCTGGCGCGGGCGTGGCGGGTGGGCGGGGCGGAGGCGCTGGCGGAAAACCGCGGGGTGTTTTTGCCGGAAGATTTTCGCGCGCTGCGGCGCTGTCTGCATGCGCAGGCCCGTGTGGCGCGGTAGGTGCCCGCGCGGTTTTTCCGGCCGGG
>CAJAYO010000509.1 GCA_903948415.1 uncultured Opitutia bacterium
CGGGGAAGGCGAAGATTCGGATCACGTTGCTCGAGTCGGCAGGCGAGGCTCCGGAGCAATATCCGGATTGAACGCGAGGGCGCGAGAAAACCTTGGACATCGGCACGGGTGACTGCGAATTGTCGGGCCATGGCTTGGACTCGATACAGCAACTACGGCGGTTTTCGTCCCCATGTGAGCGTGGCGGTGCGGCGGGCGAACGCCGCGAAGCACGCGCAGAAACTGGCGAAGGGCGGCACGAAGCTCTCGCCGGTGGTGATCGCGGGCACGAAAATCGCGACGAGTTTTTGGGGCAAGGCGTAGTGTGCGCACCTGGAGTCGTTCAGCGACTACGCGAACCGTCTGCCGCGCGGGCGCAGCTACGTGCGCAACGGCTCGGTGATCGACCTGCAGATTGCGCCGGGGAAAATCACGGCGCAGGTGATGGGTTCGTCGCTCTATAAGGAGACGATCGCGATCGCGCCGCTCGACGCGAAGCGCTGGACCGCGATCAAGGCCGAGTGCGCGGGCAAGATCGATTCGCTTGTAGGGCTGCTCCAAGGACGGCTGTCCGACGCGGTGATGCGGATCATCACGGACCGGGAGCGGGGGTTGTTTCCCGCGCCGGCCGAGATCACGCTGGATTGCAGCTGTCCCGACTGGGCGGACATGTGCAAACACATCGCGGCGGTGCTCTATGGCGTGGGGGCGCGGCTCGACACGCAGCCGGAGCTGCTCTTTGTGCTGCGCGGGGTGGACTATCTGGAATTGATCAGCGCCGCGGCGCAGGCCCCGGGGCTCGCGGCGGGCGCGGGGGCGGAAGCCGGGGCGATGGGCGCGGCGGAGATGGCGGACGTGTTTGGCATCGAGATCGAAAGCGCGGCCGCGCCGGTGGCACCGGTGCCGACGCCGAAGCCGGCGAAAGCGGTCCGCGCGGGGGCGAAGAAAACGGTCAGTCTGAAACCGCGGGTGAAAACGGCGGGGCCGGCCGGCAAACGTGGGGCAAAGGCCAAGAAGGCGACCCCGCCCCAACGGACCAAGAAGACGGCGGCGGCGGGCAAGTCGGTGCGGCCCAAGAAAACCGGTGCGGCCGGAAAAAAGGTCGTCAACGCCGCCGCGCGGTGAAGGCGGTGCCGCCGAGGATGAGGGCGGCGCCGGCGAGTTCGGCGAGGGCGAAGTCCTCGGCGAAGAAGACGGCGCCGCCCACGGCCGTGCCCAGGGGGACGAGCATTTGGAGGAGGGAGCCCTCGGCGACGGGGAGATCGCGGAAGGAGCGGGTCATGGCGAGCTGGCCCACGCCGGCGAAGATCCCGGCGGTGAGCATGACGGCCCAGGCCACGAGCGAGACGGGCTCGGGGTGGACAAGGGCGGGGCCGCCGCAGACGAGCAGGCCGAAGACACACTGGGCGGCGAAGATGGTGGCGGTGTGCTCGGTGGCGTGGAGCTGGCGGATGGTGATGACGACGTAGGCGGAGGCGATGGCGACGAACACGGCGAGGAGGTCGTAGCGGTTGGCGTGGCTGCCGGCGCCAAAGGCGTTGGTGAGGAGGGCGAGGCCGGCGAGGGCGGCGAGGCCGCCGACGGCGAGGGCGGGCCGGAAGCGTTCGCCGAGCAGGACGACGGCCATGAGGGCGCCCAGGATGACGTAGGTGTTGTTGATAAACGTGGCGCGCCCGGCGCCGAGTTGGACAACGGTGAGGTAGTAGCCGAAGACGCCGAGGGAGCCGACGAGTCCGCGGACGGCGAGCTTGGGGTTGCGGACGAGGTGGAGCGGTTGAAACTCGCGGCGATAGAGGGCGTAGATGAGGGCGAGCCCGACGACGAAGCGGGTGCAGGAGATCAACCACACGTTGACGGACTGGACGTGGCCGAGGGCGCGGATGAGCAGAACGTTGGCGGTGAAGGCCGCGGCGGAGAGCACCATGAGCGCGAGGCCGCGGGCGTGGTGGGAGGGGCCGGTCGAAACCGCGGAGGGTGCAGACATCAGGAACGGCGAGGATCGGGGCGCGGGAGGGCGGCGGCAAAGCGCGAAGCCCTGCGGTGTCAGGCAGGGCTTCGCATCGGAACAGGGCCGCGGCGCGCGGTCCGGGGGCGGATCAGAGCGCGTGGAGGGCGCTCTTGCTGACGGCGAGGGCGGCTTCTTTGACGGCTTCGCTCATCGTCGGGTGGGCGTGGATGGTGCGCGCGAGGTCTTCGGCGCTGCCGCCGTATTCCATGTGCGTCACGATCTCGCTGATGAGTTCGCCGGCGTTGCGGCCGAGGATCTGGGCGCCGAGGATTTTGTCGGTCTTGGCGTCGGCGATGATTTTGACGAAGCCGTCGGTGGCGTCGGCGGCGATGGCGCGGCCGTTGGCGGCGAAGTTGAACTTGCCGATGTTGACGGCGAGGCCGGCGGCTTTGGCCTGATCTTCGCCGAGGCCGACGCTGGCGACCTCGGGATCGGTGTAGACGATGCCGGGGACGAGGTCCCAGTTGACGTGGCCGGGCTGGCCGGCGATCCACTCGGCGACGGCGACGCCGTCTTCCTCGGCTTTGTGGGCGAGCATGGGGCCGGCGACGACGTCACCGAGGGCCCAGACGCCGGGGGCGGTGGTCTTGAGGTGGGCGTCGACCTTGATGCGTTTCTTGTCGTCGAGCTGGACGCCGGCGGCGGCGAGGTTGAGGGCGTCGGTGAAGGGGCGGCGGCCGACGGCGACGAGGACCTTGTCGGCGGGGAACGCGAGCTTTTCGGTGCCGCGTTCGGCGGTGAGCACGCCGGCGGCGAAGCCGGTGACCTTGGCGCCAGTTTCGATTTTCAGGCCCTGTTTTTGGAGGATGCGGGTGAAGGCGCGGACGATGTCGTCGTCGTAGGTGGCGGCGATTTTGGGGAGGAACTCGACGACGGTGACGTCGGCACCGAGGCGGGCCCAGACGGAGCCGAGTTCGAGGCCGATGGCGCCGCCGCCGACGACGACGAGTTTTTTCGGGACGGCGGGGAAGGCGATGGCGTCGTCGCTGGAGACGACGGTGTGGCCGTCGAACTTCATAAACGGGAGCTCGACGGGAGCGGAGCCGGTGGCGATGACGATGTGTTTGGCGGTGAGCTGTTGCGGGGCGGGGGCGGCGGACGGAGCGCCCGCAAGCGGGCTGCCTGCGGGGGCGGCGGACGGAGCGCCCGCAAGCGGGCGGCCTACGGGGGCGGCGGACGGAGCGCCCGCGAGCGGGCGGCCTACGGGGGCGGCAGACGGAGCGCCCGCGAGCGGGCTGCCTACGGGGGCGGCGGACGGAGCGCCCGCAAGCGGGCTGCCTACGGGGGCGGCGGACGGAGCGCCCGCAAGCGGGCGGCCTACTGGGGAGACGGACGGAGCGCC
>CAJAYO010000510.1 GCA_903948415.1 uncultured Opitutia bacterium
CGTCCTGGGCGGGTGCTTCGACCTGGAACTCGACCACGTGCTCCTGCCACTCGGGCGGGAAGGGAATGGTCGTCGCCCGGGCGATCGGGCGCCCGCCGTCGGCCACTGGGAATTGAACTGCCTTACCCGCGGTCCCGCGTACCTGGCACGCCAACCGATCTCGGCCGGGCTTGAGTTTACCCGCGGGGGCGAAGGCGTATTTGCGGGCGGAACCCGGTCCAAAAGCTCCCCCGCCGCGGAGCACGCGGCCGCCGGCCGGCCCGTCCGCGCTGACCCGTTTCTCCACGTCCTGGGATCGCGCTTCGAGGGTCCAGTCGCGCCACGGGTCGATGCCTTCGTGCTGGGGCCCGGGGTCGCAGCGGGTGAGGGCTTTGACGTCGGGGAGAGGTGGCGGCTGAACGGCGAGGAGTTTCGTCGGGACCCGATCGGGAAGGCTGGGAGCAAAAGCCGGGCTGCCGAAAGGGATGTTTTCAACGCCGCCTCTGGTGGGTTCTGGCCGATGCCGATAAACCCGGGCGGGGGTCAGCCCCCGCGGAAGTCGTTCGTCGTCGCGAAGCGGATACTCGGCCCCATGCCTCCTTCACGGTCGAGGATCGCGAGGGCGAGACCCGCGGGCTGTGGGAGAGCGTCCAGAGGAAGCCGCGGAGGCAGGTCTCGTGTTCCGGTTCGATTTCGCGGCGTCGCGCGTCGCTGGCTTCCGGCTCGTCCCCGTTGGCGCCGGGGAGATCGGAGCTGACGGCGTGCAGGTTGTTCCCGTCGAGCTTGGCGCCTGGGCGGGCGAGGGGCTCGATCAGCGCGGGCCGCCGATCGTCGCCCGCTTCGAAGTGGCGGAGCAGCCACTCGTGATCGATGGCGGGGTCGCCGGCCGGCTTTTCGATCGGGATGCGGAGCGTGGGACCGGTCGTCAGGCGGACGCGGTGGGTGTAGCCTTGGATCCCTCGATCGCCCTGGCCGTTGGCGAGGCCCTCGATGCGGAAGACATCAGGCAGGAGCCCGCTGGCGGGATCGCCCGGCTTCACATAGCGGATCCCCCTTTTTGATGAAGTGATCCTTGGCGCGCTGCGTGGAGTGGACGCGCGGCGGGGTGTCGCCGCGCCGGTAGGGAAGGGACTCAACGCCGGGAAGTTTCTGTTGAACGCCCGTTGGGTGCCGCCCGGGCCGGTCGCCGGATCCACGGGGAGGTTGCCGGCCGCGCGCGGGGCCCGGCGGGCGGGAGCGAGGCACGCGCGCCGGGGCGTCAAATGCGGGCCAGGGACGGGGCGGCGCCCGCGGTCGGAGGGGTGGGGCGGGGCCGTTGGGGCCGGGGAGGGCGGGGCCGGAGCCGAAGGGGCGGGCCACTTTCTGCGCGGAGAACCTTGAAAACGGGGGGAACATCGTGCTGCGTGCTGGATCATGAAAACTCCTTTGACGATGGGTGGTCTGATTTTGGCGCTGGTCTGCACTCCGGGGAGTGGGGCGAGCGCGGGCGGGAAAGCGGTGCCGGCCGCCCCGGCGCAGGCCAATGTGATCAGCGGCAGTGTGGTCGAATCGATGGACGCCGCGACCTACACCTATGTGGAAGTCGACACTGGCACCGCGACGTTGTGGGCGGCGGCCCCGCAGTTTGCGGTGAAACTGGGCGACAAGATTGTCGTGAACGACGTGATGCCCATGAAGAATTACACCAGCAAGACGCTGAACCGCACCTTCGATGTCGTGTATTTTTCCGGCAACGTGACGGTGAACGGCAAGCCGGCGGCGGCGACTCCGGCCGTGGCGGCCGGTGTGACGGCGGGCGCGGGAGGGGAATTGCCAAAAGGCCATCCGGCGATTCCGGCGGCGGCGGCTCCCGGCGGACCCGATCTGAAGAATATCAAGCGGGCCGACGGCGGCCAGACGGTGACGGAGATCGTCACGGGCAAGGCGAAGTTCGCCGGCAAGTCCATCGCGGTGCGCGGTCGCGTGGTGAAGTTCAACGGCGGGATTTTGGGGAAGAACTGGCTGCACGTGCGCGACGGTTCCGGGGCCGAGGGCACGAACGATTTGACGGTGACGACGGACGCGGTGGTGAAAGTGGGCGACCTCGTGCTCGTGACGGGCACGCTCGCGGCCGACCGTGATTTCGGCAGCGGCTACAAATATGCGCTGATCGTCGAGAACGCGAAAGTGAAGGTGGAGTGAGGGGGCCGGCCGCGCCGGGCGGAGGCCACGGGGAGATGGCCGCTATTTCGCCGCGGCGGCGGGATTGGCCCGGACGAGCTCGGCGAGGTATTTCATGGGGATGGAGCCGTGGGAGAGCGCGGCCTCGTGGTAGCGGCCGAGGCTGAATTGGTCGCCGAGCGTGCGTTGCATGTCCTCGCGCAGACGCACGTGGGCCATGCGGCCGACGAAGTAGGTGCTGAGTTGCGTGGAGGTTTGCTGGGCGCGGATGAGTTTGGCGCGCGCCTCCTCCTCGGACTGAAACGCGCCGTCGACCATGAGGCGGATCGCCTCGGCGTCGGTCATGGCTTGCGCGTGCAGCTTGTGGTCGAGCATCGCGTTGGCGACGGCGCGGAGGTAAAATTTCAGCTGGTTGAGCCGGAGCGCGAGATCGCCGTCGCCGTAGCCCTGGTCGAGCATCATCTGCTCGGTGTAGACGGCCCAGCCTTCGATCATGACGCCGGATTGGAGGACGCGGCGGAGGTAGGACGGGGCGCGGCTGGAGTATTCGAGCTGCACGTAGTGGCCGGGGTAGGCCTCGTGGATGGTGAGGATCTGCAGCATGTGGCGGTTGTATTCCTCGAGGAGGCTTTGCGTGCGCCGGGGGGCCCAGTCTTTCGCGGGCGGGCTGATGGCGTAGAAACTCGGGGCGTCGGGATCGAGGGGCGGGGCGCCGTTCATGTAGGCGAGGGAATTGCCGCGCTGGAACTCGGGCATCTCGATGACCTGGCAGCGGTCGGGCTCGGGGAGGCGGAGGATGTCTTTTTCGCGGATGAAGGTCTTGATGCGCTCGACCGTGGCGCGGGCGTCGGCCACGAGCTCTTCGGGTTTGCCGTGCTCTTTCGCGACGGCGGCGATCACGCGGGCGATCGTGGTGCGACGGCCGGCTTCGTCGGCGACGGGCAACGCGGCGGTGGGAAAGTAGCGCGACCAGAGCTGGCGGGAGATGACGTAAAGTTCCTGATGCACGCGGGTGAACTCGGACTCGGCGGCGCGCAGGACCGCGTCGGCGCTCAGGCCGGCGTTGAGGGTGTAGTCGAGTTTCTGCGCGAATTTTTGCGGGCCGAGCCGCCATTCGCCGGTCGCGCGCGGGAGGAGCGTTTGCTCCAGCCATTGCTGATAGTCTTTCAAGACGGGAACGACGCGGGCGGCCTCGGCTTGGAGCGCGGCGAGCTGCGGGGTGGCGCCGGCGAGTTCGAAGAGGTCGCGCTCGTAGAAACCGATGGAGCCCTGGTTTTGGCGGAGGGCCGTTTCAAGGACGACGCGGGGCGGGTTCGTGAGATTTTGCTTCGCGGCGGCGACGATGGCGGGGATCAGCCGCATGCGGGCCAGGGCGTTCGCGAGGTTGGTTTCCTTCGGGAGGCGCGATTGGGCGAGGAGGAGAAATACGCTGTCGCCGATGTAGTCCGTGTAGATGCGGGGATTGGTCGCATAGGGCTGGGTGTGCTCGTGGAGCCAAATCGCGGCATCGAGCTCGTGGACGAAGAGGTCGAAGTTGATGCGCTCGTCGGGGGAGAGCTGGGCGCGGTCGATGGCCTGCGGGAGTTTCGTGCGCGCAGCTTTGAGGTGCGCGAGAGAACGGGCGAGCGCGGCGGGCGAGAGATCGTCGAGTTTGTCGTCGAAGCGATGGTCGCCGAGCTGGGTGGCTTCGAGCGGGTGGAGCGCGAAACGCTCGTCGAGGTGCCGGCGGAAAAATGTTTCGAGCGGCGAATCGGCGGCGGAGAGGAGGGGGGCGACGAGGGTCGCGGCGGCGATGGCGAGCAGCGGGCGGAGCGGGAGGGCAGGCATGGGGAAAAGAAGGATCAGAGCGTGAGCAGAAGGGTGGCGAAAGTAACGCCGCCGCCGCCGAGCGCGAGCCAGCCCCAGCGGCGGGTCGCGCTGAGCTTCCACCAGAGGAAGAGGCCGGTGGCGATCCAGGCGAGCGTCGCGACGGAGAACAGGTCGACGAAGCAGGCCCAGAGATGGTTCAGCGGGCCGCCCTGGCCGTAGCCGGTGCGTTCGTGGAGGCGGATGAGCACGTCGAGCGGGGTCGAGCGGCGCTCCTCGGCGCGGAGTTTCTGGGTGGTGAAATCGTAGGTGACGTGCCGCGGGTGCCAGAAATTCTGGACGTTGATATTCAGGCGCTGGCCCTGGCGGCGGGCGAAGAACGCGCCCGTGAGGCCGTGCTCGGCGAGAAGGCGTTGGGTGGCGGCGCGGAGGCCGGCGGGGTCCGACGGGGCGTCGAACGCGTAGTCTTTTTCCCAGAGCGGGAGCCACAGCGGCTCGGCGGCACGATAGGCGCGGAAGTGTTCGCCGTGATTGAAGACAAAGGTGGAGAGCGCGTAGACGAGCATCCACGGGATGAGCAGCAGGCCCAGGTAGAGATGCGTGCGGCGGAAGAGGAGATTCCAATTTTTCATGGGGGTGGGCGCTCCTCAGAGGGTGGC
>CAJAYO010000511.1 GCA_903948415.1 uncultured Opitutia bacterium
AACCGAGGTCACGGAGCCAAACACCTTGTCCGCTCTGTGCCCTCTGTGGCCTGGGCTCCGTGCCCTCTGTGAAATGCGTTCGGTCAAGTTGGGTGTGAAATATCCGCCCTCCGCCTTTTCCGCGCCCTTCCTCACTTCGTCCCCCCCCCGGTACTGTGCCGGCCTGCCCGTCCCGCCCATGAGCATGGAACTCCTCCCCTTCACCTCCGTCGATCACGTCAGTTCCGTCATCACCTACGCCTATGAGCACAAGGCCTCGGACCTCCATTTCGAACCGTCGGAACACCACTTCCACATCCGCATGCGGCAGGACGGCCTGTTGCAATCCGTGTTTCGCGGCGAGCACCGGCACGCGTCGCGCCTCAACACCCAGCTCAAGGTCATGGCCGATCTGGATGTCGCGGAACAACGCGTTCCCCAGGACGGCCGTATCCAGTTTTCCGTCGCCGAGACCCACAACCTGAGCATTCGCGTCAGCACCTGCCCCACCGTTTTCGGGGAAAAAATCGTCCTGCGCCTGCTCGACCCGAAAGCCCACGTCCGCGGCTTCGTGGAGCTGGGCCTCGACGAAGCCCAGCGCGCGCTCCTCGCCAAAACCATCGCCCTGCCCAACGGCCTCATCCTCGTCACGGGCCCTTCCGGCAGCGGCAAAACGACCACCCTCTACAGCGCGCTCAACTCCCTGAACCGGAATTCCCGCAACATCGCGACCATCGAGGACCCCGTTGAAATCACGCTTCCCGGCATCAACCAGGTGGCCGTTTTCCCCCGGATCAACCTGTCCTTCGCCCGCATTCTGCGCAGCCTCATCCGCCAGGATCCGGACGTGCTGATGATCGGCGAAATCCGCGACCGCGAGACCGCCGAAATCGCCATCCAGGCCGCGCAAACCGGACACTTGGTTTTGTCCACGCTGCACTCCGCCACCGGCCTCGAAGCGATCAACCGCCTCGCCCACATGGGCATCCCCCGTTACGAGCTCGTCAGCTCCCTCCGCCTCGTCGTCGCCCAGCGGCTCCTGCGCACCCCCGCCACCGGTCGCCTCGGCGTTTTCGAGTTTCTCCCCGTCACGGCGGCCGTGAAAAAATACGTCCTCACCGAGCCCTACCTCTCCTACGCCGGTCTCCTCCAGCACGAAAAAATCGCCACCCTGCGCGACGCCGCCTTGCACCACGTGGCCCAAAACCGCGTCGACCTCGCCGAGGTCGACCGCGTGATCCCCGAGGAATAGCCTTCGCCGATCAAGCGCAGCCCGGCCCCCCCCCCGACCGTTCCGCGCCCCGCTCCGGCTCACGCGCCGCGCCGCCCGCATCTTCCGCTCGACGCGCCCCGCCGAAGCGCCCAAACGTGGCCCATGCGCTCCCCCCTGCTCGCCACCCTCTGGTTCGGATTCGCGGCCCTCGCGGCGGCCGCCGATCTGCCCGAGGGCGTCCGCCGTGTGACGGTTCTCAACTACCCCGACTGCTTCGAACTCTCCAACGCCGACACCCGCGTCACCCTTTGCCATCAGGTGGGCGGACGCGTGCTGGAATATGCCTTACAGGGCAAGAACGCGCTCTACCTCGATCCCCGGGAAATCAACTGGGGCACGCCGGGCGGACTCAAAACTCCCCCGAGTGCCGGCCGTTTCGACCTCGGACCCGAGCAAATCATTCCACGCCGGGAAAAACTCTGGTCCGGCCCCTGGACGGCCGAAGCCATCGGACCGCGGGCCGTGCGGCTCACGAGCCTGCCCGACGAGGCCACCGGCGTGCAGCTCATCCGCGAGTTTCGCCTCGATGCGAAGACGACCCATCTCAGCTGCGAACAGATCATCCGCAACGTGTCGCGCGAGACCAAACATTGGTCGCACTGGAGCCGCACCTTTGCCGTGCACGGCGGCATCGGAGTCGTGCCGCTCACCCCCGAAATCCCGCGATTCCCCCACGGCTTCGTCATGTATGGTCCGGGCCCCGACCCGGCCATCCTGTTTCGTCCCACCGACCCCAACGTCCGCCGGCGCGGCGCGTTTCTCGAAGTGCTCGGCCCGACCCGCTACCCAAAACTGGGGTTCGACTCCCACGCCGGTTGGTTCGCCTACGTCATGCCGCACCACCAGGCGTTCGTGAAACGCTACGCCTCTCCGCGCGACGCCGTGTATCCCGAAGTCGCCGGGCTCACGCTCTGCTTCTGGTATCCGCCCGCCCATGTCGTCCCCGCCTGCGAGCTGGAACCGCACGGCCCGCGCCACGAGATCCCGCCCGGCGCCAGCGCCAGTTACACCGAGCACTGGTATCTGCTGCCGCACGCCTTCCCGACCGCCGGCGCCCCACTCGATTTGGATAAACTCGCCGCGCAGGTTGAGCGCGACGCGCGGTAACCCCACGGTCCCACGCCGCACCGCATCCGCCTCAGCCCGTCGCCGCCGGTTTCCGCCTTCGCCGCTGCTTCGCCCGAAAACTGAGCCCGATCCGGTTCGCCAGTTTCCGGATCCGCTCCTCCCAGTTCGCGCCCGCCGCATTGCGGTTCTCCGCAAAAAACGGCTCCAGCGCGCACGCCACTTCCCGCACGCTTTTCAGCCGCGCCACCTCGGGCCAGTAAAACCACAACAGCAGATAAATCGCCGTCGCGTCGGTCGTGCTCCGGCGCGCCCGACCGTCGAGCAGTTCCGGCAACCGGTTGCCCACCGCCAGCCCCTCCACAAACGCCCGCCGCGCCCCGAAATCCGGGGCAAACAGCCGTTGCATCACGTGCGCCTGAAACTCCGCCGACGCCGTGAACGTGCCCGCCTCCACCTGGACCGCGACGGCCCGCGCGCCGGGATCCAACGCCAGCCGCTCCGCCAGCTTTTGCGCGAACCGCCCGCCGGACGATTCCCGCGACTGCGCGAGATCCTGCGCTTTGGCGGCCCACGCCACCGCGATCCCTTCGGCGAACACCGAGCCGTCGCCCGTCAGAATCGCCGCATATTCCTGCGGCACGAACTGGTCCTTCAAAATCCGCATCACCCGCTGCGTCCACCCCGGAAAGCGCCGCAATTTCGCCGGCTCGCTGGCCGCGGTCAGCGCTTCCGCGATCCGGTCGAGGAGCCGGTCCGGCGAAAACTCCGGCAGCGGTTGGGGTGCAGTGCGGGCCACCCGGCGACGATCCGATTTCCCCGGCAGAACTCAACGTTGAAGCGGGCCCGCTTCCCCTCCCGCGCCGCCCCTCCGCCGAAATCTCTTCTCCGTAGCCCGCCAGCTCGCTGGCGCTCCTCCCGTAGCCCGCCAGCTTGCTGGCGCTCCGCCCCGTAGCCCGCCAGCTCCCTCGCCGCTCCCCCCCCGTAGGCCGCCAGCTTGCTGGCGCTCCTCCCCGTAGCCCGCCAGCTCCCTCGCCGCTCCTCCCCGTAGGCCGCCAGCTTGCTGGCGCTCCCGTCACCCTGTAATCACGATCTCCGCCGCCGGCACCCACAGCTCCACCGCATCCCCGTAACGCACGCCCTCCACCCACGGCACAAGAATTTCCAGCATCGTCGGCGGCTGAAAATGCGCCGCCTTCGTCTCCGGGTGCGGCGTGTAAACCCAACCGGCGTGCTCGCCCCCGCCGTACCCCACGCGGCAGCGCGAAAACGAAAAATCCTCCGGCGGGTGCAGCTCCGTCCACGTGACGCGCCGAAACGTATGGGCCGGCTGCGCCAACGCGAAGCTCCGCGGCGCGATGTCCACATTCAGGGTGCCCTCGAAAAACGGCGTGAGATCCAGCCCGCGCTCCAGAAAAAACGGCCGCTGCATCCGCACCGTCCCCGCCGGATAACGTCGGTCCGCCCCCGTGCCCGACGCCACCCGATGCCCCGCCCGCACGACGCCCCGCACACGCTGCCACTCCCCGTTGATCTCCCCGTGGTGCATGGCCCGTCTAGAAAAACTTCGGCCCAACGTCCGCACGTTCCCGCCGCCACACCGGCCGGCGCTGACGGCCCTCCATGACCGCGAATTCGTGCCGCTCGTTTTTCTCCGGGAGCGCGGCGGCGAAGTCCCGGTTCGCCTTCACCGGCGTGTCGTTCCGGCCGCGCACGGCCCCCCGCCGGTTGGGCTCCCGGCTCAGCACCCCGGGTTCCTCACGCAGGCTCGCCCCTTGGCCCACTGCGCGCTCCGTTGCCGGGGTCTGCGCCAGCCGCGCGCCGCCGGCCAAAACCGGCTGAGGGGAAACGAACCGATGGACCACCGGGACGGGGCACGAAAAGTTCATGAGGGACCGCGAACCTGCGCGCCCCGCCCGTGCGTTCAAGCCGAATACCGCTCGTCCTGCGCGTAGTGCACGTGCCGCCACGCATGCACCCTGCGCTCCGCCGCCCATTCTCCTCCGCCGTGTCGTCGCCTTCGCGGCCCACTCCGGATTGCGCCACCGGCGCACCGCTTCCGGCCCGCCGCACCGCGGGCTTGCCGCCCCCCCCGCCCCGCTGCGTAGTCGCCCGATGCCTCGTCGATCCTGTTCCGCCGCCACGTTCGCCGCACGCTTCCTTCCGCTCACGGTCCCGGCTCTGGCGCTCGCGCTGCTCACGCTCTCACTCACCGGCTGCGGAAGAAAAGACGCCGCCCGCGCCCCTTCGCCCGGCACCGCTCCCGCCGCTTCGACCGCGCCCGGAAAAAAAATCCTGCTCTACGGCAACGGCGCCGAGCCCCAGGACCTCGATTTCCAGATCGTGACCGGCGTCCCCGAGCACCACCTCGCCCTCACCTTCTTCGAAGGCCTCGTCAGCGAGGACCCCCAACTCAACGTCGTCCCCGGCGTCGCCGAACGCTGGGAGATTTCGCCCGACGGCCTCCTCTACAACTTCCACCTCCGCGCCGACGCCCACTGGTCCAACGGCGACCCGGTCACGGCCGACGATTTCATCCAGAGCTACCGGCGCATGATCTCGCCCGCACTCGGCGCCGCCTACGCCAACATGCTCTGGTATGTCGTCGGCGCCGAAGACTACACCAAGGGCAAACTCACCGATTTCGCGCAGACCGGCTTCAAGGCCCCCGATGCCCGCACGGTCCAACTCACCCTGCGCCAGCCCACCCCGTTCCTCCTCCACGCCATGAACCACTACGCGTGGTATCCCCTGCCCATCGCCACGCTGAAAAAATTTGGCGCCCTCGACCGCAAGAGCACGCCGTGGACGCGCCCGGAAAATTTCGTCAGCAACGGCCCCTACGTCCTCAAGGAATGGCGCCCCAACCAAAAAATTGTCGCCGTCCGCTCCCCGACCTATTGGGACCGCACCACCGTCAAGATCGACGAAATCCATTTCTTGCCCGTCGAACTCGCCGACACCGAGGAGCGCATGTTCCGCACCGGCCAACTCCACGTCACCAACGAGGTCCCGCTCACCAAGGTGGCCGTCTACCAACGCGACCGGCCCGACTCCCTCCGCATCGACCCCTACAACGGCCTCTATTTTTACCGCTTCAACGTGCAGCGAAAACCCTTCGACGACGTCCGCGTCCGCCGCGCCCTCGCGCTCGCCGTCGACCGCGAGTCCCTCGTGAAAAAAGTGACCCTCGCCGGCGAGCAGCCCGCCTACGATTTCACCCCGCCCGACCTCGCCGGCTACGTCAGCCAACACGCCTTCCCGGCCGATCTCGCCGAGGCCAAACGCCTCCTCGCCGCCGCCGGCTACCCCGACGGCCGGGGCTTCCCCAAGGTCGAACTCCTCTACAACACCCTCGAAAAACACCGCACCATCGCCGAGGCGCTCCAGCAAATGTGGCGCAAAAACCTCGGAGTCGATATCACCCTCTTCAACCAGGAGTGGAAAGTGTACATGGACGCGCAGCACACGCAGAACTTCCAGATCCAACGCGCCGGCTGGATCGCCGACTACGTCGACCCGCACAGTTTTTTTGACCTGTGGGAAACCGGTGGCGGCCACAACGACACCCACTGGGGCAACCCCGAGTATGATCGCCTCCTCCGCACCGCCCTCGGCGCGAAGACCACCGCAGCCCGTTACGAGATTTACCAACAAATGGAAAAAATCCTGATCGATGAGATGCCCGTGCTCCCCCTCTATTTCTACACCTACTCGCGCCTCATCAGTCCCAAAGTAAAAGGCTTCATCACCACGCCGCTCGACAACTTCTCCTGGAAATACGCCGACCTCGCGCCCTGACGCCCTGACGCCCGCCACCCGCCGCCCCGCGGTCGCCCGGCATCCGCCGGACACGCGGCGCCTCCCCGTCGCTTCATGCCCCGCCACCCCCCGATGCTTCCGACCCGCCCGCCCGCCGTTCGCCCTTCCGATCGTCCCGGGTCCCGGCTCCGTGGCTTGCTCCGGCTCTCCACCCGCCGGAAAACCGCCGCCCTTCCCCTTCTCGCCGCGCTCAGCGGCTTCCTCGCCCTACCCTCCTGTGCCAAACGCGAGACCGCCGTCGACGTCGGCCTCCGCACCGCGACCCTGGAGATCGGCAACACCGGCGAACCGGGCGAACTCGATCCGCACATCATCAACTCGGCGCCCGATTACCAAGTGGTCCCCGCCTTGTTCGAGGGGCTCCTGAATTTCGAGCCCGCCACCTTGGCGCCCACGCCCGGTGTCGCCGAGCGTTGGACGATTTCGCCCGACGGCCTCACCTACACGTTTCACCTCCGCCCCAACGCCAAGTGGTCCAACGGCGACGCCTGCACGGCCGCCGATTTCCTCTACTCCTTTCGCCGCGCCCTCTCCCCCGCTCTCGGCTCCCAATACACCCTCCTCTTCCATCCCGTGCGCGGCGCCGCCGATTATGCCAGCGGCAAACTCACCGACTTCACCGCCGTCGGTTTCGCCGCTCCCGATCCCCTCACCCTCGTCCTCACCCTCGCCCACCCCACGCCGTATCTCCTCGGAATGATCGCCGGGAATCCCGTTTGGTTCCCCGTCCACCGCGCCACGATCGAGCGCCACGGCACGATCGACCAACGCGGCACCGGCTGGACCCGCGCCGGCCACCTCGTCGGCAACGGCGCCTTCCTCCTCACGGACTGGCGCCCCAACCAGGTCATCGTCGCCGAAAAGTCGCCCCACTACTGGGACGCCGCCCGCGTGCGCCTGCAGACGCTCCGCTTCCACGCCATCGACAGCCTCGACGCCGAAGAACGTTCCTTCCGCGCCGGCCAACTCCACGTCGCCCATCTGCCGCCCGCCAAGGCCACCGCCCTCCTCGCGGCCAAGTCCCCGCTCCTCCAAATCACCCCCGGCCTCAACTCCGCCTTCATCAACGTCAACACCACCCGCCCCGCCCTCCACGACGCCCGCATCCGCCGCGCCCTCGCGCTCGCTCTCGACCTCCCCCGGATCGCCGCCAGCGTCAATTCCGCCCGCATGCTCCCGGCCGACGGGATCATTCCCCCCGGCATGGCCGGCTACACCCGCGCCGCCCGCCTCGCCTCCGACCCCGCCACCGCCCGCACCCTCCTCGCGGCCGCCGGTTTCCCCGGCGGCGCCGGCTTTCCCAAACTCGAACTCAGCACCGCCACCGGTGGTGCCCACGAACTCGCCCAGGCCATCCAGCATTCCTGGCGCACCGAACTCGGCGTGCAGATCGCCATCGTGAACCGCGAATCCCGCACCCACTGGGATCAGATGCATGCGAAAAACTACGACCTCGCCCTCGCCGGTTGGAACGCGGACTACCCCGACGCCTCCACGTTTCTCGATCTCTGGAAGAGTGGCGGCGGCTGGAATTTCAGCCAATGGAATGACGCCCGCTACGACGCCCTCCTCGCCCTGGCCGCCACCGCTCTCGACCCCGCGGCCCGGCTGGCCCATCTCCAAGCGGGTGAAGCGCGTCTGCTCGAGGAGATGCCGGTGATCCCCCTCTCCTTCGACCGCTTCCTGCGCCTCGTCCATCCGTCCGTCCGCGGCTGGCCGGCCAACAGCACCGACCGCCCCGACTACCGTCCCATCTGGCTCGCCGCGCCCTGATCCCGGTTCGCCGCCGCCGCCTGCGCACCCCATTTCCGCCCGGTCGGCGCCGGCCCTCGCCCCCGCTCCCCGCTAACTTAGCCTTGCCATCCCTCACCGCCGCCGCCGCCATTCCTTCGCCTTTCCGGCCTTGGTCATTCGACCCTCGTCGCTCCCAACCTCCCGCCTCCGCTCCTTTCCGTTCACCTCCGAAACTATGTTTCGTTTCATCACGTCGCGCTTCCTGCAGTCCCTGCTCGCGCTCTTCCTCGTCATCACCGCGACGTTCTTCATGGTGCGCTTCGTCCCCGGCGGCCCCTTCACCGCGGAAAAAGCCGTCACCCCCGAGATCCTCCGCAACCTCGAAGCCCACTACGGCCTCGATCAACCGCTCTGGCGGCAATACCTCGATTACCTCGGCAGCCTCGCCCGCGGCGACCTCGGCCCGTCGTTCAAATACCCCAACCGCACCGTCAACGAGATCATCTTCGACAAGGTCCCCGTCTCCGCCGAACTCGGCGCCATTTCCCTCGCCGTCGCCCTCGTCCTCGGCATCGCCCTCGGCACCCTCGCCGCCATCCGCCGCAACACCTGGGTCGACTACGTCGCCTCCTCCTTCGGCATGATCGGCATCTCCATCCCCACCTTCGTCGTCGGCCCACTCCTCGTTCTCGCCCTCGCGATCCACTTGGGCTGGTTCAACGCCTCCGGCTGGTATGGCCCCGCCGACCGCGTGCTCCCCGCCCTCGTCCTCGGCATCGCCTACGCCGCCCCCATCTCGCGCCTCACCCGCGGCGGCCTCCTCGAAGTACTCAACCAGGACTTCATCCGCACCGCCCGCGCCAAAGGCGCCTCCGAATTCCGCGTCGTCACCCGCCACGCCCTCCGCGGCGGCTTGCTCCCGGTCGTCTCCTTCCTCGGCCCCGCCGTCGCCGGCATCCTCACCGGCTCCTTCGTCATCGAAACCATTTTCCAAATCCCCGGCATCGGCCGCGAGTTCGTCAACAGCGCCTTCAACCGCGACTACACCCTCGTCCTCGGTACCGTGATCCTCTACGCCGTCCTCATCATGGCCCTCAACCTCGCCGTCGACATCGCCCAGGCCTGGATGAACCCCAAGGTCCGCCTCGAATCCTGAGCCCGCCATGACGTCCGCTCCGCCCACCTCTCCCGCCGCCGTCCCCGAGCCCGTCGAACAGGGCAACTCCCTCTGGCACGACGCCTGGCTGCGCCTCCGCAAAAACAAACTCGCCACCTTCGGCCTCGTCTCCCTCTCCGTCATCGCCGTCGCCTGCCTCCTCGGCCCGCTCCTCTCCCCCTACGGCTACGAGGAACAGAACCTCGACCTCGGCGCCTCGGCCCCCAGCGCCGCGCACTGGCTCGGCACCGACACCCTCGGCCGCGATCTCCTCGTCCGTCTCCTCGCCGGCGGCCGCATCTCCCTCGCCGTCGGCCTCGCAGCCACCTTCGTCGCCCTCACCATCGGCGTCGTCTACGGCGCCGTCGCCGGCTTCTTCGGCGGCAAACTCGACGCCGTCATGATGCGCTCCGTCGACATCATGTATTCGATGCCGTTTCCCATCTTCGTCATCCTCCTGATGGTGCTCTTCGGCCGTAACATCATTCTCCTGTTCGTCGCCATCGGCGCCGTCGAATGGCTCACCATGGCCCGCATCGTCCGCGGCCAGGTCCTGTCGATCAAGAAAATGGAATTCATCGAGGCCGCCCGCTCCCTCGGCCTCGGCCGCCGCCGCATCATCTTCCGCCACATCCTCCCCAACATGCTCGGGCCGATTATCGTCTACACCACGCTCACCATCCCCGGCGTCATGCTCCTCGAAGCCTTCCTCAGCTTCCTCGGCCTCGGCGTCCAACCCCCCATGAGCTCCTGGGGCGTGCTCATCAAGGACGGCGCCGAAAAAATGGAGGAGTTCCCCTGGCTCCTGATCTTCCCCGGCACGATGTTCTCGCTGACCCTCTTCTCCCTCAACTTCCTCGGCGACGGCCTCCGCGACGCCCTCGATGTGCGGTCGTCGAAGGATTGACCGCCCCCCTCCGTTCGTCTGCCCGCCCGTCGTATTGACACCCTGCCACCTGCGTCTTACGCCTCCACTCATGCCCACGGTTACGGTAAAATTTCCTCCGTCATTGCTTGCGCGTCTTGAGTCCGAGGCCGCCCGCCTCCGCACCACGAAGTCCGCCATCCTCCGTGACACCTATGCACGGTCCGCACCCGTGAAGGCCCTTTCCCTTGCCGAGCGCGCCCGCCATTTGATCGGGTCCATTGATGGTCCCGGAGATCTTTCCGCCCGCAGCAAGAAAATGGTGGGCTATGGCCGCTCCCGTCGTCCTTGATGCCGGGCCGCTCGTCGCGCTGCTCGATCGCAACGACCCCTACCATCGGTGGGCCGATGCGCAGGCCGACCTCTTGCACGAACCCATGCTCACGTGCGAAGCGGTGCTGTCGGAGAGCGCTTTTCTCCTCGAAGGCGTCGATCCCGGTTTCCGGCGTCTAAACGGACTCGTCCGTGAAGGCATCGTGCTCCTTAGTTTTGACCTTAACGACCATTTCGAAGCGGTCGCAGCACTCATGGCCAAATATCACGACGTCCCCATGTCCCTCGCCGACGCCTGTCTCGTGCGCATGAGCGAACTTCACGACCGCGCGCGGGTCTTTACCGTCGATGCCGATTTTAAGCGCTATCGACGCCACAGCCGGCAGGCGATTCCGTTGATTTTCCCTGCCGCATGATCCGCCGCTTCCGTCCTTACTTCAACTACCTGCGCCCCCATCGCGGACTGCTCTCGGTCGGCATCCTGTGTGGCATTATCGCCGGCGTAGCCTCCGGCGCCGGCTTACCCCTGATGATCGATCGGGTCTTCCCCGTTATTTTCGGCGATAAGACCAATCCCCTCGCCCCGGTCCAGCCGCTCGCCCTCACGAATTGGCAACTTGCCGTCGTCGTCCTGTGGATCCCTTTCATCTTCCTGCTCCGCGGCGGCGCCACCTACCTCAACACCTACTTCATCCAGCTCGCCGGCACGCGCATCCTCGAAGCCATCCGCCTCGATTTCTTCCGCAAACTCCAGGTTCTCCCGCTCTCGTTTTTCCAAAAAAACTCCACGGGCGACCTGCTCTCCCGCGGCCTCTCTGACGCCAACCAACTCCAGTTCACGCTCATCACCGTCGCCAATGAGATCGTGCGTAGCCCCGCCAGCCTCATTGGCAGCATTTCGTATATCGCGTGGAAGGCCTATCACGTGCAGGGCGTCACCTTCGTCCTCGTGATTCTCGCCGTCGTGCCACTCTCCGTTCTCCCCATCCGCTACGTCGGCAAGAAACTCATCAAGCGCGCCGGCCAGATTCAGGCCGAGCTCGGCGGCGTAACGAATATCTTCAGCGAAAACCTCAGCGCGACGAAGGAAGTCCGCGCCTTCAGCCTCGAAGCACGCGAGGTCGCGCGCTTCAAGGGCTCCTCGCAAACGCTCATCCGCGCGCAGATGAAGTTCATGAAGTATGAGAAGGCCCTCACGCCCCTCATCGAAATCATCTCCGCCGTCGGCATCGCGTTCACCCTGCTTTACGCCTACAAGGTCAACCTCGACCAAAAAACGTTCATCGTCCTCATCACCGCCCTCTACGCCAGCTACGAGCCCATCAAAAAACTCGGCAGCCTCAACAACGAGCTGAAGCGCGGCCTCGGCGCCCTCGAACGCCTTGAAGCCGTCCTCCAAGCCCCCGTCGCCATCGTCGACACCCCCGACGCCCGCCCCCTCGCCCGCGCCCACGGCGCCCTCAGTTTCGAAAACGTCAGCTTCTCCTACCAGCCCGGCGAACTCGTCCTCAACGACGTCTCCGTCCTCATCCCCGCGGGCACCGTCTGCGCCCTCGTCGGCCCCAGCGGCGCCGGCAAATCCACCTTCGCCAATCTCGTCCCCCGCTTCTTCGATCCCGTCGCCGGCCGCGTCACCCTCGACGGCCACGACCTCCGCTCCCTCCGCCTCGCCGATCTCCGCCGCAACATCGCCGTCGTCTCCCAGGATCCCGTTCTCTTCAACGACACGATCTACCACAACCTCCTCATCGCCCGCCCCGACGCTTCCCGCGCCGACATCGAGTCCGCCGCCCGCGCCGCCTACGCCCACGACTTCATCCTCAGTTTCCCCGCGGGCTACGACACCCTCGTCGGCGAACGCGGCGCCCGGCTCTCCGGCGGACAAAAACAACGCCTCGCCCTCGCCCGCGCCTTCCTCCGCAACGCCCCCATCCTCATCCTCGACGAGGCCACCAGCGCCCTCGACAGCGACAGCGAGGCCTTCATCCAGACCGCCCTCAAGCGCCTCGTCGTCGGCAAAACCGTCCTGATCATCGCGCACCGCTTCTCCACCATCCGCGACGCCAACCTGATCATCGTTTTCGAAGCCGGCGAAATCGCCGCCACCGGCACCCACGCCCACCTCTACGCCGCGAATCCCCTCTACCGTTCGCTCTACGACCGCCAATCCGGAGATAGTGCGGCGCTTTAGCCCGCGTCTCAAAAGTCCGAATCGCACGCCGCCCGCTCGCGTTACTTTCGATGTCCGCCCGCCAGTCCGCCGCCGCCCCGCACGTCCTCGTCCTCCGTCGCCGTTACCTCGGTGACATCGTCCTCCTCGGCAGTGTCCTCCGCAACCTCCGCCTCCACTGGCCGACCGCGCAGCTCACCGTCCTCACCGAGCCTGCCTTCACCCCCGTCCTCGCGCTCAACCCCGACGTCACGACCGCCCTTTCCTTTCCGCGCACGGCCGCCGCCTGGCCCGCCTTCCTCACCGCCCTCCGCCGCGCCCGCTTCACGCACG